>JBBSNU010000039.1:0-14918 GCA_038260455.1 Chroococcales cyanobacterium
AACAGAATTACGTTGTTGATACGCAAGTCAAGCGCGATCGCGCCTGCTGTATGTGGGTCGATCCAAATATCCTTTGAGGCGATCGAATTCGATATTGTCCTGCCCGTTACTGTTGCCCGAGTTTCTAGAACCCATTTGAGATCTTTTGTAAAATCCTTACAGGGGAGGCATTCTAGCCTAAATCTACGATTCGGCCCAAACCTAGTTCTGGTAATCAGTCTGGAATAGATCTCAAATGGGTTCTATACATATTTCGGAACCGACAGCATTCAGCATCAAACAACAACTTAACCGTTCCCGTTCCGCTATTGCGCCCTTTCAATCCAATAATCTCAGCGGTTCCCCTATCAGGAGAATCCGGATCGTAATAATCGTCTCTGTAAACTCCAAGCACCACATCCGCATCCTGTTCAATTCCACCAGAGCCTCGCAAATCCGATAAAGTCGGACGCTTATTCGCGCGAGTCTCTACTCCCCGATTGAGCTGAGAAAGCAGCACAACAGGCACATCAACCTCGCGAGCTAAAATCTTCATCTGCCGCGTAATTTCGCTGATTTTATTGACAGCATTGTCATCCGCCGAATTCACCATTAATTGCAGGTAATCAACAATTACCAAATCCAGAGAGCCATGCTCGCAAACAAACTCTCTAACTCTGGAACGAATCTCCTTTGGAGACGGTTCCAAAGTTTCATCAATCCAAAAATCAGCATCGCTAACTTTCCCCAAAGCGCAAGCTAGCAGTTCGTACTTACCAGCTAGGTTAACTTGCCTGATATCTTTCACCGGCACCCCACTCTCAAGTGCCATTAGCCTCGCTGCCAAGTCCCGACCCGGCATTTCCATCGAAAACATCAAAACCCGCCCCTTGCCCGGAGGAGAAACAATACGATACCCAAGAGCGCAAGCCAAAGCTGTTTTGCCGCTGCCCGGACGACCTCCTAGCACAATGAGTTCGCCTCGATAAAATCCACCTCCCAATAATTCATCCAGGTCGTAAAACCCCGTGCTGATTCCAGGGCAGTAATTCTCAGTCTCCAAGCGCTGTTCCTCAATTTCATCTAGATACAGCCAAAGTTTTTGGCAGTATTCGGAGAGGGGTCTGATGGCCTGCTGTCGCTCTTCCTTATACTTATTGAGGGCAAAAATCTTTTGCTCGGCTTTATTGAGTACCGCATCCAATTCTGTGCCAGTCTCATAGCCAAGCTGCACTATGTCATTTCCAGCTATTATTAACGCTCGCCGGACAAATTTGTCCATAACTAGCAAAGCATATTGGTCGATATTGACGGCTGAAACAGTGTGGTCTACCAGCATCGCTAGTTTAGTGTGACCTCCCACCAATTCTAGCACATTGCGGTCAGCGAGGAAGGTGGTGACGCTCATCAAATCTGTTGGTTTCCCCAGAGAGTGCAGTGCTAAAGAAGCTCGATAAATCTGTTGGTGGGCTGTAATTGCAAAAGCTTCGGGACGCAGAATATTTGTAACTCGGTTAATAGCGATTGGGTCGATTAGAATTCCACCTAAAATCGCTTCCTCAGCCTCAAAGTTAGTCGGCATGAGTTCGCTAACTGCCATATCAGGTATCCTCGCTTAAAGTTGTTTTCAATTTGTTTGTCGGCGTAGAAGTTGTCTACCTAACGGGTAAGCTGCCATGTTTACGCCTAAACAGTTGCTGTTAGTTCAATACGCTTGGAACAATAACATCTGAGTTCTAAAAAATGCCTGTCTGTTCCATCAAACTGTGAGATTTGATTTATATCAATTCGTTAATTCAAGCGTATTAGTTCTTAGTTTCTTGAGTGTAAAAACTAGACATAAATCCCAATGAATACGTCGTTAAAGCAGCTTTAATCCAGAAAAAAGATAGCAGCAATAGTGACAGCTTAATTAACGCTAACTATGGAATCGATCGCCTGAATGCCTCCTAATACTGCTCGGTTAAGAGTATGGGTGAAGCATTTTGGCGGTCGATAATCGCTCAAAAAGATGTTCTGTTAAAATGCTTCGCCCCTCCATGTCACAAAATTGCTGGCTCTCCTAATGTTGAGGTCATAAGTTAGCGTTATTCATCCTCAAATTATTTCCATATAAGGCTTTTAAGTCAACATGAATGGCGGAGCTATCTCTCTACCCCCTATCTTTTCACCAAAAGTCCAGAAGAGCAAAATTGCTTAACCGAACAGTATTGGAATACCTCCCAATCTATCAAGTCAAAACCAGAAAAAGTAGCGATCGCGGTTCTCTATCTTTTTTGTGAGCAATCGGATTAAACTGCAATTTTTACTAAGCTTTCAAGTTGCTTGTCACCCCTTGGCTGTTAATTGGCTGAGGATGTATTTGAAGTGGTTAGGAAATCGCTGCATCCACTGTACGTAAACTTGCTGCTGAATCCCCAGCGCGGCGAAAGCTTCTTTACCCAATTCAGCTAACTGCCGGAGTAACTCGGAGTGAGTTTCTAACTGCATATATTCGGGGTCAGCATAAGGCTCAGTTATTCTTGTTGACTGTTCAGAAGAAGCACCTCTGGGAGTTAGAGAAAAAACAGTGTTTGTTGGGGTAGAGTTTTGACAATCGTTAATTTGCTCCCACCAACGACCGTGCAAACAGTCAACAACCCACCCTGAAATGTTGGATATTTCCTTTGTTTGGCGTCGGGTTTGCAGCAGGTTTATGGCTGCCTGAATGTCGTTCAAGCTGTGCTGGAGGGCGCGAGCTTTCAATTGGGGATTCATGCCTCCTGTCGCGATCGCAACGGCTTCTAAAATCTCAGCGGCATCGGGATTGAGTGGGGAAGATGTTTCGGGACTTAACAAGACAGCTTTGTTGGTAGGTATTGTTGGCGATTGGTCAGAACCTATTTCATCTGGAGCGATTGGCTTTGTCGCGTCTATCGCGGAGCAATTATCTGAATTATTGTTCAGAGATTCAGCGAATGGGGCGGAACTTTTGTCCTGGATCTGGATTTGTGCTTGTTGATCTAATTTTTTTTGTAATCCAATCTTTTGCTCGTTGACAAATTCAAAAACTTCTGGTTTTTCATTTGGTTTCATTAAATTTTCTTCTTCTTTAAAACAATTTAAAAAAACAGCAGCATCTAGAGTGCTTTGCTGTTCTTTGTACTCCTCTGTAAAGAGTACAGCACCATCAGGGTTTGAACCCGCTGTTTGCTCAATTTTTGGCTTTTTCACTCCATTTTTTGACTGGTTTGTCAGTTTTTGGAATTTTGAGTTGGTGTGAGTGAAGGGGCGAATGTCACCTTTGTGTTGCACTGCTATGCGGAAAATGCCACGTCCGTAGTTTTTGAGGATTTTGACTAAGCCGAGCTTTTCGAGGTGTCCCAGAGCAGCCCGCCTGGTGTTGGGGCTGTAGGGCTTGCCGTTTCGGACTGGAGTGGTTCGTTTTTCGCCCAAGGGGATGCAATTGATGTCGATTTCTTCGGGTTTGCCACCGATACAGGTTCTGTACAGGTACAGGGCGAGTTTGACGGCGCTGGGGGTAGCGCCTTCTAGTACGTCGGCTAGGGCTTCGTAAATTGAGGCGTGTCTGGCGAGTGGCGGTTTGTGCCAGGTATCTGTAGCTGCAACCATTTTTTGTTCGGGGGTAGAAATGAGCGTAAATCTCCCTTCAGGCGACTGTGAAGGTCGCTAGAAGTACGCGAGAGGGGTTTGTGGATTTGGCTGTTTGATTGCTAACAATCTTCGTGCAGCGCTTGCTGCACTAAACAGGATTTTGGGTAGGCTCCAACAACCAGGCGTGGTTGTTGCGCCGAAACCGGATTCATAGCGCAGTTCGATTGAACTATCGGCAAAACTTGGCCTTCAGCGAAGCCGTTTTAGGGTCTTGTACTTTTGCGATCGCTATTTTCGTAGCGACGCAGTTGTGCTAACTCATTCGTCAGCGGGGCGATCGATCGCAATCCGCCTGAGCTAACTCCCACTTCCGCAACAGCCACAAGTTGTGTTAACTCCGGCAGTGTTTAGATCGATCGCCCTGCTGAAGAATGAGAAAGGGTGAGCAACTATTTTTCAATCCTGCCAGACCCGCTGACACGGGATTTGGTGGCGGATTAGTCTTATCAGACTAATAAGAGTTGTTCTAAAAGCTGAAGACTATACGTAGTAAAGGTTTCAAAAATCAAGTGTCGCGGCATTCTAGAGGTTTTGTCGCGGCATTCTAGAGGTTTTGTTCTAACGGTAAAACTTATATGGAGTATGAATTTGAGAGCGATTTTAAGTATGTATTTTTTTAGAACAACTTTCAGAACAGTACGACTATCATTTTCGGAAAAAAAAACCAGCCGGGAAACGGTTGGTCTGTAGCGCCACTTTGATGAGAGCAGGTTGGATGAAGCCTATTCTGAGATGCTTAACAGGTGCCAGATTTGGGATTCCAGTTCTGGTGCAGGGATTCGCTCCCCATGTTCCAACATGGATACATAACGTTGGGACACCCCTAACCAACCGGCCAATTGTGCTTGACTCCAACCTTTTGCTGCTCTTGCTTCTCTTATCTCATTGCTTGTCCGTTTAGGTTTTGGAGCTTCCTTCAGGTAGGGCCCAAGCTGTTTGATATCAGCTTTGCTTGCCAGCAGTTCGGGGATAGGTGCTGGCGGATGGATGGTAATTTTGGCGGATAACAGCGTGTCAAAGTATCCTGGTTTTTTTCGAGACTTGCTACCTGGTCTGAGCCATTCAGGGTAGGTCTCTTGGTCAAACTCGATCTGAAACCCTCGCTTGAGTTTCAACAGTACCTCCAGTGAGCGATTCCAGCTACTCATCAGCGTGTAAGTTTTTCTACGGTCGAACCGGGCTATATCAATTACCGTTTGGGGCAGGAGCGCTTTCAGAAGGGTCTCCACTTTGTAAATACCGCTGGTGTGGAATCGGCTTTCCATTGTCAAATGAAGTGCTAAGCGCAAAGCCAGTTCATCATGGTAGGCATCGATCTTGAGAATGTCCTGAGCTAAATAACCAAACTGATACAAGGCTTCCTTGGCGAAGCAACCTGCTTTGTTCAAGAAGGCATGAGTCCAAAGCCCCGGTTGGACTGTGATGTAGACTTCATCAGGCTGGTCTATTTTGCCCTCCAGATTTTGCTGACCTGTTAACTCAATTTGAACATTCCACATTCGTGAGATGTCAACGCTGACTCTAATTCCACCTTTTTTATGCTTGCCTTCAACCCATGTGGCTTTGATTGCTAGGCAACCTAGAGCAAACGCAGTTTTAGCTACTTCATTCAGTTTTTGAGACCTGGGCAAGTCTGTGCGTTTGTCCCAGCCCATTTCCTTGATTAAGTCACTGCTTTCGAGAGTGAATAAGCTTTTCCACGGCTCTTCTTGTCTCATTACGTGAGCGGCAAAAATCAGGTGCAACTTGGCAGCCGTCAGCCCAAACTTGTCAATAATTTGTACAGCCTCGTTTAAAGGCAGCAGCGTGATGTCGCCGGGGGTAGTGATGTAATGCTCGATGATGTTGCTGGGGTTGCTCTTGGCTTGGTGTTTGTAGTAGCCAACACCTGAAGGGTATTGCTGCCACAAGTCTGTTCTCAGCTGTGCGTGGAGGCTGGATACCACAGGAGGGGGTGTGGCGACAGGGGCGATAGGTCTATTCTGATACAGACGAGGTTCTGTAATGGGTTTGTCTGGGGTATCGCTAACATCAGCCAGATTTTCTGAACTCGTGCTGTCAATCATAGTTTAGTCAATGGAAGAGAGTGCACAGCACTCGGGTTGATGCTGATTGTGTTCTATTCTCGTCTCTGGAGGCAACGATGGTGGGGGTTCGTAACAGAGTTCTAATTTCTTGACAAACCAGCGGTACGGGATTTCCTTGATGCCGCAACATTTGACTTCGTAACAGAGTTCTAATTTCTTGACAAACCAGCTCTCCTGGACTTTTGGTAAAAAAGAGGGGGGTAACAGATAGCTTCCTTATTCATATTGGACTAAAAGCCTTACAGGACAACGGCTTAATGATTAATCAGGTTAGGTTATCACGGATACATCAGGAGAGCCAATCATATTTCATTTGCACAACCATCCGCCGGAAACGGCAGTGCTGTTTCCCTACAGATGAGAACCGATAATTTTGGTAGTAGCAATGTTTTTCATAATTGGTATTAGATTGAATTTTTGGGGTGGCGTCGGAGCAACGGCCCACAATAGTTTTAAGAAATAGGACTGTTAAAATTAGATGCGCGTCAGATTATCTCCGTCGAGATTTTGGTAAGCTGATACAAAAAATCTTAGTATTCGCGATCGGATAGTGCCACTACGATTCTCGAAAACTTGCTGCCACAAGCTCCAGGCGGAACGCCATGCTATCCGGGCGCGGATAGCATGGCGAAAAAAGCACTAAAACTCCAAATGCTGCACGCTAAATTTACTGCTTTAACTTATCCATTGCACCACAACCTCATTGACTGGATTGCAAACAGGAATTGTACCGCTGCCGAAAAAGCGATTTTACTCGCAGATTACCGGAGATTGTTGATAGCGCAATACGGTTCAAATAAGCCCGTCAAGAGAGTAAAAGTGATGTAAAAATAGACACCGAGATTGCTTCGTTCCTCTCTTAGGACAATTCTAACCCAAGGGTATTCCTCGATAAATCTAAAAACTCCCAATCTAAAATCTAAAACCCCCCTATCTAAAAACTCCCTATCTAAAATAAACCGAACCGTATTGGTTGATAGCAAACTGCAAAAAACATCAGCTACGCCGTATTGCGATTGGGTAGTCCTGCTTTCTTCAATGATGTAATTCGATACAATTCTCTCGACATGATTGATTGAGATTGCGAAAAGTCTTACTTATGCACCACTACTTGCGATTGATTTAAGAGGATATCGCACTGGAATTTCTTTATCAAGAAATTGACCTGAAAATCTGTCAAAAGAACTAGGGTATTATCAATACACAATTGTCAACTCATGTCAATCCCAAAAAAAGGACGAGATTTGATATCGGCGCTACCGCTAAAAGGTTTGAAGGATATGCCGCCTGCAATTGAATTTCCTGCAAACTTTGCCAAAATTCATATCCCGCGCTTTGAGTTTGGCGAAATGGTGCGCTGGACGGGTGTTAGCGAAGAAGCTGACAGAGGAATGGTTATCGGCAAATTTTACAACTACGAACAGTGTCAATGCTGTTGGATGTGGTGCTACATCATTTGCCTTACTCCTGATTCCAAGAGTGCAACGTGGTGTCAGTTTGATACTGCCTGGGAGGAAGATTTGGAGAAGTTTGAGGATGATAAAAAAGCAGCAGAATTTAACAGATAGAGAACGCAATTTGATTGCAGTTTACAGTCAATGCCAATTGCGAATGACACCGAGGCAGTTCTATGCAAAGTGGGGAGTAAGTTATGAGGAAATTGCTTTTATTTGTTCTCGTTCTGATTCTACAGTGCGGGGTTGGTTTAGAAAGGGGAAAAATCGCAGATTCCCTACTGCTGTCGATTTGCGCCATTTGGCTTTAATGGATTTTCTGCTGGAACACTTTGAGGAAATTCCAGAGGCATTGGTGGCTTTCCTGTGTCCGCCTTGCGAAAAGAATAGCCTGGATTAATGGCCCGTATAACGGAAAAACTGTTTAGAACAACGACTGTATACGTTATCGAAATCATATACTGCTGACTTGTTTTAACAGTTTTGGTGGCTGCTATACATCAAGCTTTTTCAGCATCAAAAGATAATTTGAGCTTGTCTTAGCACAAACCTTGTCAAATATCAATGTCACCGTGACCTGTCTTTGACAAGATTATTCAATTACTGTCTTGGCAAGCAATCAAACAAGAGCACAATCTGTTACTTTTACTGCTGAGGTACTAAAATGACCTACTCTGAAAAATTGCACCCGTGGTGTATCATTAGCCTGCTTCCTAATTGTCAGCGTGTTATTGTGGCACGATTTCGTAAGAGAAACGATGCAGATGATCATCTACGGGTTTTGCAGCGATTAGTGAAAACGCGCACATTTGTGATTATTTTTGATATGCAACCAAAGCCTACTGTACCTGAAGAATAACGGTGAATGCAGCGAAGGTTTGAATTTGAATTAATCGAGATACCTGCGTTAGTTGAATAACCCGAATTTTCCGCGATTTCTCCCAGCGACAGAACCTACTGATAGCTGGGAGAATTTTTTATATGTTTTACTGATTATCTACTAACTACAACTTTTTATCATAGTGTTGATTTACGCTCTAGAGCGATCGCATTTGTACGGATAGTTACAATTGCATAAGTAAATATGCTCTGATTGATAGCTGTGCAATCGTAGATGTGGCTAATAGTAATATAGCTGGCGAGCGCAATAGATATTCCTTCTCTATCAATACTTCTGAATTTTTGCTAGTTTTTTTGGGAGATGGCTCTGGCGCAAGGTTCGTAGGTGGCTAATGTTGCGCTGAGTTTTGGGATTTCTTGCCATAGCTCTACTATCAAGGCTTCTTTTGCCTCGTTCGATAGTTGCTTTAAGTCGGGGAGTTTTTCCATTCCTTTATCTAATGTCTATCTCGTCTTCTTGTCAAGGGGGTTGAGCAATTACAATCAAAGAATCAATAGAGACAAGTGCCACCGCATCTGGTCGGACAGATAATTAATGGGAATTAATTAAGAAATTTCTTGGGAAACACGCTTACCGTTAAAACTTTACAAAAAATAGATCGTTAAAAGCAAGGCCGCGAGCGCGGCACTTTGTGAGAATAAGCTGCACTTGCTTGTACTGCGAATCCAGCCATGACCCAAATAGAACCAAATTCCGAACCAACTGGAGAGGAGATTCCACTTTCAGCTACTCAAAAAGTGGGTGAAACCATCAACAAAACTGAGAACACTTCACAGAGTCCTGACTTACTTGATGAAGGAGAATCAGAACCTTATGAATTCAATCAAAGCACAATCAAAATCCACATTGTTATGCGACCAGATGATGGGCATCCAGAAGGGCGAATCGTAGAAATTACAGCAACGAGCCATGATGACTTACCACTATTAGTACAAGTTAGAGAAAACTCGATTGGAGCTTGGCCAAACCATTTACAAGAATTGCTCCAGCGGTTAGCCTCTAACCTACCTAACCGAAAAGTGAGCGCTCAAATTCGTTATTCTGTTGGTCAACCCCGGAAAAAAGCCAAACCAAATCTTCAAAATCCTGCTAACCACCCCGTCAACAAAGGTGAAGCTGGAGTACAAATCCCCCTGTTTTAAAGAGGTAACAATGAGTCTAATAGAATATGAAGGCAGGCAAATCGAACTGCCCAACGAAATTACTTCAAATGATGAAAAATTGCTAGAAGTCCTACTTCCTTACTTCCCTGAATTAAGCGAAGCTACAATTGAACGAAAAACAGGTCAACCCATTAAAATCATCAAACAAGCCAAGACAAAGGGTGTAGAAGAAGATTGGAAAAAAGAACTATGCGTACTGCCCACTCCCCATTCCCCACTCCCCTCACTTGTCGCAGCACCGGAAGAACCGAATCAAGCTGTCCAACTCACTTGGGCTCTGCAATGCGACTCTATCAGCGGTTGTGTTACTCCGCTAACCTTGGCAAGTCGGGCTCAAGAACTCTCTGACGCGATCGCTCTGGGTGAGCAAGAACTACAGCGATTTAGAGACACTCTCAAAAAACTCAAACTTGCGCCAGCTATTGCTTGTCTCCAAATTCCTCTTAATTTTTAATGCCTGTAACCATTTTGTCTGTGTCGCAAGCCATTGCCGCTTTGCGACACTCCTACCCAGTAACTAAGCCACTTGAAGCGATTGAATTTCTCAGACAAACGCTCAATAGCGCTCAAATTCTCAATCTTTACCAGCACTTTTTTTCAACTGAATTTGCTACCAGTACCAGTGCTATTTACTCGGATAGTCCTGATAATCATAGCCCCCGCGAATTAGAATTTTTTCGTCTTCTTGACAAAACAGAACTTATCCCGATCAGCCCCTGGCAATTAGAAATAGCACAAGAAGAACGCCTCGATCAACTCCTGATTGAGTCTTGGGGGTTGGATTGGTTGAGCTATGAAGATATTGATTCCTTAGCTCCTGAATGGCAAATCCTGCTGTCTCTAAGTTCTGAAGGACTAAATTGGCTAACTGAAAATGAGGTGAAAGATTGGTATGAACAAGAATTTGAAGTTTCATTTTCTCAGATTCTACCACCAGATAGTATCAATCATCAGCAATTTCAACAGTTTTGCTCTCTGGCTGAATTTCCCGTAAAAGGGGTGCCAATTGTACTGAGTTTCCTCAATTACTCAACGGGTAATATTTGGCTTGACGGCTGCGCTCAACACGAGTATCAATTTGGAGAATGGACAGTGGAAAACTTGATATTTTTATCAGAACAATGGCAAAGTGCTAAAGAATTAATAACCCAGGCTCAACAGGTCATTGACTGGCTTGCTACTGACCGCCATCGACATTTTCAGCAAATTCTTGAACTGTGGAACAAAAGCACCTTGTCAATTTGAATTACCCCTGAATCCGAATAATTACGAGTGAACCAGCAACCGCTAGTGCGGTTGTAGCTGTTGGAAATTGAGGTCTTAATTATGACTGAAACTCTAACAAAAGCCGAAAGAATTGCACGTCTTAATGACCAATTACGTCAAGGAGATACCAAAATTGGTGAAATTCGGATTACTCAAGCTGTAAAAGCTCTTATTCCCGAACAGCAACAAAAGTTACTGCAATTACTAAGAGATTTTAACAGTTTTGAAGCGGGCAACAACCCCTACGGAGAACGAGATTTTCTGAGCATTCAACTTGACAGTAAAAGCTATTTTGTCAAAATTGATTATTTTGACAAAAAAGCATGGCTGGAAAATCAGGAAATTGGTTCTGAATGTCCAGAAGACCCCGACAAAACTTGGAGAGTTGCTACGCTAATGCAGTCGAACGAATATTAATTGTCCAGCATGAGCTAACCTTACCTATCGGGTTAGCTCCATAACCTCTATCGATTTCAAGTTATTATGCAACATTTGTCAGGAGAAGTCTTTCGTGAAATTCTGCAAACAGCTCCCCGACAGCTAGCAGAAATTGATGCTGAATTACTGTTCATTAAAGAACAATATCTGTTCCATTATCGAGAAGGAACAAAGGAACACTACAAACTACTCTCCTCTGTCAGTTTGAGAACTGCATTTTCTCACGAGCCGATTGATACGGATTGGATGCCTCCAGGAGTCATAAGGTGGGGAACTAACTCTCAAGGAAATTGGGTAGTAAAATTCATATCTCCTGCCCAATATAACCTCCAATTTGATGATAGTAAACCCATTACTATTCCACTAACTGCCTTGGTATTTGTAGGACAGAACACTCAATATTGGGTATTTGCAACTGATCTTGCTACTTTTAACCCAGAGTCGAAAGCTTACCACACTCCTTTACCAAACATCCATCCAAACGGTTTAATTTGCTGGGGGGGAAATACTCCACCTGTTGCTTCAACTCAAACCATTGACATTGCTTGGCAGAGCTTCATAACCACTCCTTTCAATGCTGACTTATCCAGCCAAAAAAGCCGAAAGTTTCCCCAAGATGTCAGAGAACATCTAAAAAGTTTAGCCTTGAGAAAAAGGCGTACCTATCCTGTTAAAGATTTAGTGGAAGTGAGGTACAGTCCTTCAATTGACTCTTTAGTGCAATACCTCCTATTGATTGCTAACCCTACCTAAATCAAAACTTCTATGTAGGGACTGCACTCAACATTTATTGTTCAACACAAAGTTTAAGTTAATGCTAAAACTTTTCAACCACATTCATGCCTCTATTCCCTTGCCTCCCATTGCTACTGGAGTATTCTGCGAATACGTTACAGCCTCTAACGGCGTGTTTGTGCGTTCAGTTCGCCCCGGACTAGAGGCCATGATTCCTGTCGCAAATTCAACGCCCAATACTATCAAAGGGTTGCCACCTATAGAACCCTACTTGCACCTTGACACTCGTTTAGTACCATCAGAACTGCTACTTTCTATATTGAGAAAAGCTGTATTCACCAAAGATAGCAGTGACAATCTCACAGAGATTTTATTTCACCTATCCCTTGACAGTAGTAATCAATGGCAACTGACAATTCCACTCCAATTGACTACACGAACGAGTTGCCAGCCTCTCGATAATTCATCCTACTCAACTGCTTTAATTGAGTGCCACTCTCACGCAGAATTGCCTGCTTTCTTTAGCAGCACAGATGATGCTGACGAGCGGGGTTTTCGCCTCTATGCAGTCTTGGGTAAAGTTAATACCTTGACTCCTGAGATTTTAGTGAGAATCGGAATTTTCGGACACTATAGCTTCATTAAAGCTAATTCTGTATTTGAAGAGCCACATTTGATCACTGATGCTTACCAAAACTCCCTTAAACCTCGACTTTGAGTACGCAAATTCCACACCTCTCCTCCTCAAAGATTACTCTCACCTTCACTTATGGCTCGTTGGCTGTGGCGGCACTGGCTCTTATGTAGCTGAAAGTTTAGCGAGATTAGCTTACGTTTTCAAACAAGTTGGGAAAAATGTCAATATTACCTTTGTAGAACCCGATATTGTGGAAGGGAAAAATTTGGGGAGGCAGAGATTTTGTCAATCTGAACTAGGACTGAATAAAGCCACTACTCTTGCCTTGCGTTACAATCTTACCTGGGGGCTAGAAATTAGTGCAATTCCTGACTATTTTGACCCCAAATTGGTAAAATCATACTGGAATGATTTGGTAATTATCATTGGCTGCGTTGACAATAGTGCTGCTCGCCGTTCCTTGGGCAAAACGCTAGAGATTAACCGCCACGCTGAGATTCCGAGAATCTGGTATCTTGATGCTGGCAATAACTTTGATAGCGGTCAAATTCTACTGGGCAGCCATAATAGCCTTGAAGAGCTAACTCCGCACCTGGATAAGTTCAAGAAAATAGGCATTATGGGAGCGCTTCCCTCTCCTGTTTTACAATGCCCCAATTTGATAGAATTGCGACCTGAAGAATTGGGAAATACCCATTTATCTTGTGCTGAGTTGGCTAATCTTAACGCTCAGAGTCTCACAATTAATCAAACGATTGCCTCAATCGTTACTGACTATCTATTCCGCCTCACTTTGACAAAGGACTTGCGTAAGTTTGCCACTTTCCTTAACCTTAAATCTGGTTCTATGCGCTCAGAATTTATCAGTTGTTCATCTCTCATAAAGTTTAGTCGTACTTGATACAAATCCTGGTTAGCTACACCTAACGGGATAACAACCCCGCCAAAAGCTTGATAAAATCAAGGACATAGCCCTCATATCCATCTGAAAAATCTGAGAGAGTAGAGGGGAGGGTAAAGGTTTAACAATACACCTTTACCCTCCCCTTCCCTTTATTTTGCTAACTTTATTAAGATTTTTTTTGTTTAATACTGTGTCGAGTTGTAGCGTTTCGTGTAGGCATCGTCGGCAAAGGATTGAATCAGCTCAATCTGACTAGGATTGACTGTAATTTCCCAGACCTTGACTCACTCAGGCACTGTCCAAGTTGCTTTATTGGCGATATATTTAGCGGGAATTAAACAAATTTTAAGCCTAAATAAAGCCTAAATTTGCTTTATATGCACCAAAGATGCTAGCGAAAACTAGAAAGTTTTAGGCTTCTGTTTGAGAAGATACCCCCTAACGGGAGAAGTTTAAAAAAAATTAACTTCTCAAAGGTTATGGACTCTAACACCGCTTTAATCGGTATCTCAACTATTTGCTCTAAATCTGACAACACTCTCCCCAGTGAAGTTAAAGAAGTGGTAGCGGTAATTTTCCCTTTTCTCACTCCGCATCCTTCCGATCAACTTCCCTTTAAAGTAGGCGATATCATCAAAACTGGTGAGCATTACGGTACTGTCACTTCTTTAAATCAAACCGATCGACCTATAAGAATTACCTGGGATGCTAGTAACAGCGAAGACAGCTTTTCTTGGAATTATACACTTGATGAAATCTGTGTTCTCAAAATCTCCCTTGTGCCTCAGTTTATTCCTCAAAAAACTACAGGAGAACTTCCCGCTTGCACAACCATCGTACTTGCTAATTCGCAACAGATACAATTCAGTAACAAAACTATTTTCCAAGTAGAATCGCTAACTGAACACCACATTTTGATCTCGACTCTCGGCCAATTTTATCTCTTTCCCATTAACTTGTTTCCAGGCTTCCCGACAAGTTGTACCATAGATATTCCTGCGCCTCAGCAGTTAAAAGCCGCTCGCATTTTGTCTGTTACTGACCTCAAAATTAGAGCTAAGACGTATTTAGCTCTCGAAATACCTGACAACTTCTTAGAATTCGCTATGCCAATTCAAAAACAGCAATTCAAAGAAAAACTGACTCGACAATTGAGCGAAGAAAATTACGAACTTCTCAACTTTAACATAGCTTGGGAAGAAACCTGGAAGCAGCACCAAGAAAACCTAGCCAAGAAACAAGGATTCTACGGATTTAAAGAGGGAGATTGCATTTTAAAATGCCGAGAAGGAGTTCAACAAAGGGGGATAGTCCAACGCTTGAACGTTGAAAATCTACGTCCATTCCAAATCGAGTGGAACAGCGGAGAAATCCAAAATTACAGTTTAAACGAACTCAAAGGTTTGGGTATTGCCCGTATCGAAGCTATTGTTAAATTATCCACCAATGTGGCTTATCAGATTAGCGAAGACGGCTCCTACTTTAGAGCTTGGATTGGCTTCCGTACTAAAGCGTTAGCTAAGGCTTGGGTAATACCTGTCAAAAAGCTAGTCGGCTACCTTAGCAACTTAATTGATTGCCAAGTTCCAGATATTCAACATACAGGCTCTAAATACGAATACGCTGTAGAATGTCCCCGGCATAAAACATTAAAGAAGCGTTTAGAAGCTTTGGCAAAAGTTGCTGAACTTGATTTAGAA
>JBBSNU010000040.1:0-14856 GCA_038260455.1 Chroococcales cyanobacterium
CATGTTTTGCGAACTATTGGCAGGAGAATTTCAAATTTGGTGTTCTGGCCTGGTTGCGATCGCAAGAAAAGTTGGCCGCCGTGCTTTTCTGTGACGATTTGATGGCAGATAGCCAGCCCCATACCGCTGCCTTTGCCTGCCCGTTTTGTGGTAAAAAAGGTATCAAATATTTGCTGGTGATGTTCTGAGGGAATGCCCGGCCCGTTATCAGCAATCTCGATTGCTACCCGCTGGCCGTGTTCAGTTTCTCTGAGATTAGTGGTAATTTCGATTTGCGCCTGCCAGTTGTCCGCGCACTCGGTCTGTATTTCTCTATTTGCTGCGTACTCTGTCAGGGCATCTATAGCATTAACTAACAAATTCAAAAACACCTGACTCAACTGACCGGAGTAGCCGCTAACTAGGGGCAGTTCGCCGTAAATTTTTACCACTTTTATGCTATTTTTTAAGCGGTTTTTGAGAATTAACAGCGTCATATCCACGCATTCGTGAATATCTGTCTCCATTGGCTTTGTCTCGTCCATGTGAGAGAAGTGGTGCAGCCCGTTAACTATTTTTAGCAATTGCGAGGCTCCCAACTCCATCCCTTCTAAGGTTAGAGGCAAATCTTCTTGTAAAAAATCAAATTCAATTTCTTCTTTGAGGGCATCAATTCGGGGAGACGGTTCCGAATATTCCTCTTCATAAGCTGACATTAGTTGCAGCAAATTTTCAAAATAGGACAGCAGAAAATTCAAATTCCCCCAAATACTGTTCAGCGGATTTCTAATTTCGTGGGCTACTTCTGCGACAATTCTCCCCAGACTCGCCATTTTTTCGGTTTGAATGAGTTTGGCTTGGGTTTGTTTTTTGAGCAGCTTATTTGTTAGTTGGTGAATGCGGGATTGAGCCACCATTAATTGGTGTGCGTCTAACAGTTTGTAAGTCTGGGGTGCTACTTCCACTACTACGGGTTCGTAGACTAATTCTGCTAACCTGTAAAGAGATTCCGAGGCGGCTTCTACTATTAATTTACTGCCGGGAAGCACCAGCAGCTCTTGCTTGGAAAACCTGTACAATACCTCTATCGGTCGCTTAAAAAACATTTCTAACCCGTAGCGCCTGTTAATTTTTTCATAAAAATAACGCCTGGATATCATGCCGACAAAATTACCCTCATCGGTCAAAATGACACCGGGAAGCATGGAATTTTCTTCAAAAGCTTGGGCTACTTCTTTTGCCTGTTGGGTTAATTCAATTTGACAGTTGTAGAGAGGCAAATCTAGAAGAGTTGATTCTAAGGATATATCCCAACTACAAATTTCAGGTATATGCAAAACTGATAACTCCGAGCTAGTCTCACGCACAGCAAACATAGATGAAACCCCTGTTAAATTTTGTATGGATGGATCAGTTCAGTTGCTATTAATGGGTAACGGGTAATTGGTAGCGGGTAATTGCTAGTTTGTCAAATTTCAACAGCACCCGACGGGAAAACCCGATCGCAATAGCATGGTCTGCTAAGGATTTTGTTTCTAAATCAATGTTAAACGATCGAAGCTTTTGTGGAACTTACCAAAAAATTGGGTTTAAAGCCCCGTCGTAGAACGACGGCTTTCCCAAAACTTGTGCTATAATAACTTCTACAATCAAAGAATTTGATTGTAGTCGCCATCGGGCATGGGGAGACTTTAAACGGACGGGGAGCGACAGTAAGACGACAACGGTCGCGCAGTTGCGATGAATCGTCAAGAATCCCCGTCCGTTCTACGGCGGGGAGTATGTCAACATGATATACCCTGCGATCGCGTGTTTTATCAAAAATCTTAAAAATCTATCAATGGATTTGTGCGATCTGTTATACCATTTTCCGCTGTTAGTAGGGAATTAGAGAACAGCGATCGCCCGTTATCGATAAATATACTGACATCCTTCGAGGATTCTACGCCCCGGATTCGCATCGTCTAAGGAACTTGAGACACCAGCCCGCAAGACTGGCCCGGAGGCAAAAATCGGCAGATTGTACTGTATTTAAGCAAGAATGCCAATGCAGGCAAGTTTCCAACTCCAACTCCAACAACCTCTAAACCTTAGTTTGCTAAGGCCCGCACCACTCAGTCGATTTGAGATTTTAGATACTTCGACTTCGCCCTACAAGTTTGAGATTTACTCCACAGATAAATCAGGGAGTAGGAGCAATCGTCTAAAATTTTAGTTGTGTGCGTGCCGGTTTACCTGAATTTTTTGTTGCTAAAAATGTCAGTCAAGCGAGCCCCTACCGAATCCCAAAAAACCTAGAAGCGGGCGCGAGCGAAGAATCACGAAATTACAGCCAGAAGATGAAAGCAAAACCCGCCTGACCCATCGAATGTTTATTTGTACCCACTTACTTGGTATATAAAAACGAGTTATTCAAGCGCAAGTCTTAAACCCATCGACCCACAACAACCCTCACCGTTCCATCCGCCAAAGTTTCCTCTTTTTCAACATGAAAACCCTCGGACTGCACCGCCGCCATCAACTGGCGGCGCGCGTATTTCTGACTAATTGAATTGACAAATTCCTGCTTGTTAATTCTAGCACCCCAAAAATCCGCAACCAATTCGTAATTCTCTCCGTTGCGACGAAAACCCAAATCGTAACCGTTGGATTGCCGAATCACGTACTCGGCATTAGTTTGGTCGCCTCGATAACCCCGCACCTGCACGTTGGACTCTACGTTATAGCCCAACTCTTCCAACACTTGATGCAGCAGTTCGCCGTTGGTGATTTGAACCTCGATCGTTGTGAAGTGTGACATATCACTTTCAGATTTTTGTGTGAAACGCTGATTTGATTATAATAGCATCAACGGCCACAGTCAATAACTCAGGACTTGCGGCTATTCAACTCGATTTTTACGATAGATATAGAGCTTTGCAGAGTTACACCAATTTCATAAAGTAGCGCTAGATATTACCCCCCCAACCCCCCCGCGAGTTCGGGGTGGCTAAGACTTCATCAGCACATTTTTAGAAAAATGGTATTACACCTGCTCATCAACCCGCTTGAACTGCGCTTTTGTTTGCCGCGCCCTGTTATTTCCGAATTTCAATTTCTCAATAGATTACCTGCCGATAAAAAAGCAACTTTAGAGACGCAATTTTAACCATAATTTAATAATTATTAACCCATTTTTTAATTCTATAATCTAAAACTTGTACGGGTAACTTGAAGTATCTAAAACCTACAATCTAAAACCTACAATCTAAAATCTACAATCTAAAATCTACAATCTAAAATTGACGGAGCTCGGATTCGATCGCGCGTGCGTCAGTCAGCGTCGGCAACCGAGCGAGCGGACTGAAGTCCGCACTACAAACCGTTTTTGTTATGCTAATCTACTCTAGCGGACATGGTGTTACACCATTTTAGATTTTAGGTTTTAGATTTGAATCGATGTTCCCTAGCGATCGCCCCGATCGCACGGGAGCATCTCAGTTTTACAAAAAGCATTTTTTTTATTGAGCGTGCGAGCGTCCCCGCTGGCGTATTGTACAAATCGCGAGCGGGGACGCTCGCACTATAAATGCAAAACTGGGATGCTCCCGATCGCACTTTTGTTAGCAGTGGCTATATTTCAAAATTCCCGATTCCCAATTCTTGAGTGCGTGAATATACGCAAACCAATATAATAACTTTATAATTGTATGTCTTGTGCAAGGCTAAAATGGCGAAATTTCTTTTTTAACTACTACACATACTTACCGTAAAACTACGTATTTGCAGGCATGATTCAGCTTGTTGTCAATCTTTAAATAGTCGCAAAAAATGCAGACACGACCGCAATTCCTGAATGCTTTAAACAAGATTTAAACTATCGCATCTGGCTGGGATAAGTATCAGGGCGAATTGTAATATTTCACTTAAAAAGTTTATGCTTAAAAGATAGCCAGGGATTAAATATAGCGGTTCTCAAAAAAGTGAGGATAGCCCTATGCCCTATGCCCTATGCCCTATGCCCATAGCCCTATGCCGTTCGCGTACCTCATCTTTCTGAGAAAGGCTATATACAGTGCATCCCAGAGTAACCATGTCATACTGCAACCAATCCATCTGTCGATCGCGCAATCCTGCTGAAATGTGCGACACTGCTGCGAGTTGGCAGCTAATGGCCGATCGACTAACGGTAGAATTGAGCAACACGCGCGCCAAGCTTCATGCCGAAATCGATCGGCTAAAACAACAAAACGAAACCCTGCACGCCGCCCTCAGTTGTTCCCCGATTTTCCTGTGGGCAACCGACAAAGACGGTAGGTTAACCCTTGCATCCGGCAAAGGATTAGAAAATTTGGGACTCAAACCACCTGCAACTGTCGGGCTGTCGATTTTTGAAGTTTACGGCAGTCAGCCAGATATCTTAGAAAATATTGCCGGGGTACTAGCAGGAAACTATCGCACTTGGAATGCCCCTATCGGGCATTTTATTCACGAAATGCGATCGACAGCGCTGCGAGATGCAAGGGGGGAAATTGTCGGGGCTGTCGGTGTTTCTACTGATATTAGCGATCGCCAAAAGTCGATCGCAACCCTCGAAACGGCAAATCAAGAATTAGAAAACAGACTTCAGCAGCAAACAACAGCCTTCAATGCAGCACTTGCCGAAAGTGAAAAAAAGTACCGCAACCTCGTAGAAACCTCCCAAGAACTTATTTGGTCGATCGATATTCAAGGCATCTTAACTTTTGTCAATACCGCCGCCAAACGCATCTACGGTTACGAGCCCCCAGAAATGATCGGCCGCCGCTTTACCGAATTTTTGTTTCCCCAAGAAAAAAGCACACAAATAGAAATATTTGCACAACTTTTAGCTAGAACCAGCCTTCAGCCACAAACACCCAATTCTCCCTACGAAATAGAACAGGTTCGCAAAGACGGTACCCCCGTCCACCTGCGCGTCAACAGCATCGTCAACCAAGGTGAAAACGGCGCTATTTTAGGTCTGTGCGGAACCGCAACAGATATTAGCGATCGCAAGCGATCGGAAGCAGCACTTCAAGAAGCCACAGACCAACTTCGCGCCGTCTTGGATGCAGTGCCCGGACTCATTTCTTGGATCGGTTCAGATTTGCGCTATATAGGAGTCAACCAGCACCTAGCAACTTCCTTCAAACTGTCTCCAGAAAGCTTTGTAGGTCAAGAAATCAACTTTCTCGATAAAGGATCGGCTTTTGGAGAACTGATCCGAAACTTTTTTGACATTTCATCTCAGCAAACCTGGCAAGAAATAGACATAGAAATTAACGGCAACACCCGCAATTATCTGATAGTAGCTCAGAAATATCATCAAGGAACCGCAGCAGTTTCGGTAGGAATAGACATTACCGACCGCAAGTGCGCCGAAGCTCAAAAAACCGAACTAATCGCTTCATTGCAAGAATCTGAGCGCAAATTACGCAGCCTTTACGAAGCCACCAGCGACGCAGTAATGCTACTAGACGAACAAGCATTTTTTGACTGTAACGTCGCCACCTTAAGAATGTTCGGCTGTAGAAATCAACAACAGTTCTACGGGAAGAAACCCAGCGAATTTTCCCCGCAATTTCAGCCGAATGGACAAGACTCATGCAGTTTAGCCGCCCAGAAAATATCCACAGCAATGCAAACAGGTAGCTGTCGCTTTGACTGGGTGCACAAACGGCTAGACGGTTCAGAATTTCCCGCCGAAGTGCTGTTAAATGCAATGGAAATTAACGGCCGCAAAGTAATTCAAGCAGTAGTGCGAGACATTACAGACCGCAAGCGCGACGAAAATCGGATCAAAGCATCCCTCGCAGAAAAAGAAGTCCTCCTCCAAGAAATTCACCACCGCGTCAAAAATAACCTTCAAGTTATTTCCAGTTTGCTCAAACTTCAGTCTCGCTACATCCAAGACAGCCGGGTTACTGAAATGTTAAAAGAAAGTCAAAATCGAGTCAGATCAATGGCCCTGGTTCACGAACAATTGTATCAATCCAAAGACTTTTCAAACATTGACTTTGCTGAATACATCCAAAATCTCGCCCACAATTTATTCCAAGCTTATGAAATTCATGCAGAAGGCGTAAAATTGCAAACAAATATTGCACCGTGTTCTATGAATATTGATACGGCAGTTCCTTGCGGCTTAATTATCAACGAACTTGTTACAAATTCCCTCAAATATGCTTTTAAAGGACAAACTCAAGGTACAATCAACATAGATTTTATTTTAGAAAATAACAGCGTTTGCGTGCTAAATGTGAGCGACAGCGGTATTGGTTTTCCTCAAGACTTAGATTATCGAAATGCCCGCACATTGGGTTTGCGGCTTGTCGGGTCTTTAGTCAAGCAAATTCGGGGGAAAATAGAATTGTTAGAAACAACAGGCACGAATTTTAAAATCACATTTTCTAAATAAAAACAACCATCTTCGGAGAAAAAATTATGCCCAATAAAAAAATTCTGATAGTTGAAGACGAAAGCATTATCGCCGAAGACATTTCCGACAGCTTAATATCTCTGGGATATAGAATCACTGATATTGTCTATTCAGGAGAAGAAGCGATTCAATCGGCAACCAAATCTCGACCTGATTTAGTTTTAATGGATGTTAACCTGCAAGGAGAAATCGACGGCATTACAGCAGCAGAAGTAATTCGATCGCGCTTTGAAATTCCGGTAATTTATCTAACAGCCTACGCTGACGAAAACACTTTGCGGCGAGTAAACAAAACCAAACCATTCGGCTATATTGTCAAACCATTTGAAGAAAAAAACTTGCACACAACTATTCAAATAGCTCTCCACCGACATCAGCACGACTGCTTGACAAACTTGCCAAATCGTTCGCTGTTACGAGAGCAACTAAGTCAGGTATTGGAAAAGCACAAAGAAGTGCCAGCAATCGTTCCCGTTGTCACTCTCAGTATAGATAGAATCAACAGGATTAACAGTACCTTGGGACACGATATTGGCGACTTTGTACTTTGCAAAGTTGGCGAACGGCTGAGCAACTACACGGATAAAATTAATATGGTGGCTCGTTTGGAATCTGCTGAATTTGCAATTGTTCTCGAACCAGTTGCCAAAAAACAGGATGCTGCCAAGATTGCTCAAAACATTTTAGATATTGTAGCTCAACCTATAATTGTCAGAGGCTCGGAACTTTACGTCACGGCGAGTATTGGCATTTGTTTATCTCCCAGCGACGGCAGCAAGGGAGACGAACTGCTGAAAAATGCTTATACAGCTATGTACAATTCTCAGCAGAAAGGAGGCAACAATTATCAATTTTATACTAGCAAAACAGCGATTATTTCCATTGATAAGCTAGCTCAAGAAACTTGCCTCCGTAATGCTTTAAAACGCTCAGAATTTGAAGTTTACTATGAGCCAAAAATAGAAATCAAAACAGGAAAAATTATTGGTGCTGAAGCTTTAGTGCGCTGGAATCATCCAGAAAGAGGCAGAGTTTCCCCTGGAGAATTCATTCCAATGGCTGAAGAAATGGGCTTGATTGCACCGCTTGGTGAATGGGTTTTAGAGACTGCTTGCAGGCAAACTAAAGCGTGGCAAATTGAGGGTTTGCCTCCGCTGCGGGTAGCAGTCAATGTGTCAGCCCGCCAGTTTGAAGGCAAAAATTTGACGGAGAGAGTCAGCCAGATATTGAGAGAAACGAATCTCGATCCTAAATGTCTGGAATTAGAATTGACGGAAGGTCTGATTTTGCAAGATGAAACGGCGGCGGCTGGAGCTTTTAAGGTGTGGAGAGATATGGGGATTAGGATAGCGATTGATGATTTTGGGACTGGGTATTGTTCTTTGAGTTATCCGAAACGCTTCGTCTTTGATGCGCTCAAAATTGACAAGAGTTTTATTCGGGATATTGCGGACGATCGCCAAAATGCAGCGATTACAGTAGCGATTATTCAAATGGCGCACTCTCTGAATATGACTGTGATTGCTGAGGGGGTAGAAAATGAGCGGGAACTTGCTTTTTTGTGTGCCCGCGATTGCGACGAAATTCAAGGCTATTTTTTCAGTCAGGCTTTACCAGCGGCTGAGTTTGAGGCTTTGCTCAAAAGCGATAAGCGTTGGGATTTATAGCAGTTTTCAGATAAGCCATCTCATATCAGATCGTACCCAAAAACGGTTCGTAGTGCGGACTTTAGTCCGCAAAAGATACGAGATTTGGATTCCACACGCGCGATCGAATTCTATCATTATCGATCGACCAAACGCGATATAAAATATCTGCCATAATTCAATAGACCTCTTGCAAAAATATTCGAGTCATAGAGCAACCGCAGATATCGGGCAGATAAACACCGATTGACGCAGATGGTTTCAGGGTATTTTCCGATTTTTGCAAGAGGTCTAATACGGTTCACTTAACATATTTATGCCCCGGAGATCCCCCTAAATCCCCCGGATAGTCGGGGGACTTTGAGAGCATTCTTATCCCACCCCCTACTCCCCTTTTTTCGGGGTGTGCCAGGGAGATCGCACTAAGTAAACCGTATTGTGCCACAATTCTCTTTCTCCAGAAGCGGCGAGGTAAAAAGAGGCAGAGCCTCTGGATCTGCATTACCAGGCAGAGCGAAAGTAACGAGCCGAACCTATTTTTAACCGTAAAGACTCGCCACATATTCGCCGTAGCCGTTATAGGGCAAAGTCGGGCGAGTTTCCCATGACCAACTGTTACCGGGGCCGACGACTCTTTCGCTGGCTTGAGACCATCTCGGGTGAGGTTGGTCGGGGTTGACATTTGCCTCAAAAGCGTATTCGTTGGGGCCGATTGTATTCCAAAAAGTAGCGGGCTGTTTTTCGACAAATTCAATTTTGACGATCGACTTTGCGCCCTTAAAACCGTACTTCCAAGGAATCACTTGTCGCAGCGGCGCACCATTTTGTTTTGGTAGCCGCCGCCCGTACAAACCCGTGGCAAAAAATGCTAAATCGTTGGCCATTTCCTCGATCCGCAGACCTTCGGTGTAAGGCCAAGGATAAAATTGTGACATCAAACCGGGGCCTGGAGTAATTTTTTTGTCATAAAACGAGGTGAAGCGAACGAATTTAGCATTTGATTGTGGTTCGACATCAGCCATGAGTAATTTCATGGGAAATCCGACCCAAGGAACTACCATTGCCCATGCTTCTACACAGCGAAATCGATAAACTCGTTCTTCAATGGGGAATTTTTTGTAGATATCGTCAATGTCGTAAGTGCGGGGATTTTTTACTAAACCTGCTACTTCTACTTTCCAGTTTTCTGTTGGCAAAGCTTGAGCGGCTTGCCAAATAGATTTTGTGCCGCCGTATTCGTAAAAGTTGTTATATTTTGTAGCTAAGGCTTCGTCGGTAATTGCTCGATCGACTTTTGCGAAGTTGGAATTCCGGGTCAATCCGTCGTAGGCTTGGGTTGAGCCTTTGTCCAGAGCCGTTTTTGAGCTATCACTGCTTTGACAGCCTGACAGCGGCAGCAAAGAAGCAGTCACGCCAGCGCCGATTACATTTGTCATAAAGCGGCGGCGGTTGAGAAAGGCTGTTTCTGAGGTAATTTGGGGAGCGATAATTTCCCAAGATTTAGGAATGCGAATGAAGGGCATAAGTAATAGTTAAAAGTTAGTAGTTCGTCGGGCGAAAGTTGCCCAAATTTCAATTTTTTAGTTTATTTGAAATTTGAGATTGACTCAGGGCGAACGGAGGATAGGGGAGTTTTGACAATGCCTCGCGATGGCTTGAATTGGCGCTGCGAGCAAAAATATTGTATCCGCAATGACAGTATAGCGTAATTCGTTGAGAGCGAGTTCTGCCGAACAATGTCACGGCACGCGGGCGATCGACCTATTAAACCTCCATCGCAGGAAAGTCAGCAATAATTAACGCGCGATCGACCGCAGGAATTGTCGCTAAAATCTGGGAAACAATTATCATGAAGCAAAGCAATGATTCAAATTATTTAATTTGTCCACAGGAAGCGGCACGCACCGCCCCGCTTTCTCCCCCACACCAGGCTTTAAGTCGGACGGGGGTCTCCAGCGGAAAGAGAAATGAGTTACTGCATCAATCCCAATTGCCAGAATCCAGAAAATCTCGATCGCGCCACAGCCTGCAAAAGCTGCGAGTCAAACTTGCTGCTCAAAGGTCGCTACCGAGTATTTCACCCCCTCGGTAAAAGTCTCGGTTGCCGCACCTTCTTAGCAGTCGATGAAGACCAACCAGCCCAACCCCGCTGCGTCATTCAACAGTTCTGCGGCCGGGTGCCGTCAGTCGCCGACAATGGCGCACAGCCAAACCGAACATTTCGCAGCGACGCCAGCGTCCTCGACGAATTGGGCAAACATCCCCAAATACCGAAACTGCAGGCATTTTTTGAAGTCGAAGGCTGCCAGTATTTAGTGCAAGAATACATCCCCGGTCGCAATTTGGCCGATCGACTTGCCCAAAAAGGCGTACTGAAAGAAATTCACATTTGGTATTTGCTGAGCGAATTGTTGCCTGTCCTGCAACTGGTTCACGACCATCAACTAATTCACCGAGACATCAAACCGTCCAATATTATTCACCGCAAAACCCCCCAAACCAGCCTAGCAACGGCAGGGAAAGAGGATGTAGGTATAGGGCCCTTGGAGGATGAATCAGGGCTGGTTTTAGTCGATTTCGGCGCGGCAATTCCTGCCAACAGCGGGCCGCTGAAAACAGAAACAGTGACTGGTTCTGCCGAATACGCGGCTCCCGAACAAATTAAAGGTCAAGCTATTTTGAGCAGCGACATTTACAGTTTGGGCGTGACTTGCATTCACTTGTTAACGGGAATGTCGCCCTTTGATTTGTTTGATATCAAAGGGGACGCTTGGGCCTGGAGGCACTATTTGAAAATACCAGTTTCGACCAGACTCGGCCGCATCCTGGATAAAATGGTAGAACGAGAAGCATCAAAACGCTATCGATCGACCGAAGCAATTCTCAGAGACATGAAATACGGCCCAACACCGATAGACGCGATCGTCAGCAAACCCAAGGTGACTTTGGCTTTGTGGGGAGGAGCCGTCGTTGCCCTAATTTCAGTGGTGCTGGGTTCTGGCTTGTCATCGACAGCACCGGAGGCTTTCACTTCTTCGGAGCCGGTTTCCACCATTCCCGAAATTCGGTTCGATCCGCCCCCCATGCAGGATTTCAGTGAGCCATTGGAGTCAGGCCCTGCAGTTCGCACACTCACAGAGCAAGACAAAAACCCGGTGTGGGCTGTAGCAGTCACTCCCAACGGCCGCGTCATAGTCAGCGGCAACAATGACGGGACAATTCGCCTCCTGCACAAGCGTCACGGCAAAATACTCCAAGTGATCTCAGCACATTTGGGGCCCGTGTGGTCGGTGGCTGTCAGTCCCGACGGCAGGACGATCGCCAGCGGTGGTGCAGACGGTACGATTAAATTGTGGAATTTCTATTCTGGCAAGTTAATTCGGACGTTGGACGGAGACAAAGATAGCGTGTTCTCAGTTGTTTTCAGTCCCGACGGCAGAGCCCTCGCCAGTGTGGGTAAAGACAATACATTGAAACTGTGGCAAGTCGAAGGCGGTGCCGAGTTGCAAACCCTCAAGGGGATTACCGACGAAGTGCATTCAGTGGCTTTCAGTCCCGATAAAAACATTTTGTTTACTGGCAACGGCGACGGTACGATCAAGATGTGGAATTGGAAGACAGGAGCATTCCAAGGCACTCTCACGGGTCATGTTGATGCTGTTGCGGCTCTTACCGTCAGCCCGGATGGTAATATTTTGGGCAGCGGCGGTTGGGACAACACGGTGAGGATTTGGGATGTCGCCACGAATTACAGCCCCGAACCGGCCACAGTGACTTTTACCGGTCATGCTGATCGCATTCAGTCTTTAGCTTTCAGTCCCGACAGCGCGACGCTAGCCAGCGGCGATTTGAGCGGTACTATCAAGCTGTGGGCGATGGATGGCGGGGAACAGGGCACGCTCAAAGGTCATTCGACTTGGGTGGAATTGGCTTTTAACCCTCAAGACAAAACTCTGATCAGCGGCAGTTTTGACGACACGATTAAGGTGTGGCGACTGTCTCCTTGATTTTTGTATTCTTTCTTTGAACAATCTTCAACCAGAATCTTTGATTTGGTTGAGGATTGTTCAAAACTCGGCGATTGAAATCGCTTTTCTACAAACAAAACCCACTCAAGAGCGGGTTGAAGATCAGAAAATTTATGACCGCAAATTCCGAGTTAACACAGCAGTATTTGTCAGCGGGCGAGAACCTGCAGAAATCGGGAAAATTTGAGGAGGCGATCGCCCAATACCAACAAATATTAGCACTCAAACCGGATGCGGCTGTTGCACTCAATAAAATAGCAGAAGTTTATTATGCCCAACAGAAATATGTAGAGGCGATCGCCTCTTGCTACCAAACACTGCGCCATCAACCCAATTTCGCCCCAGCCTACAAAACCCTAGGGAATATCCTGCAAGCCCAAGGCAAAATAGAGGCGGCGGCGCGCGCCTACTCAAAGGCGATCGAATTCGACCCAAAATTAGTCGCAGCCTATGTTAACCTAGGCAGTATGTGTTACAAACAAGGCTTGTTAGACGAAGCAATAACTTATTACCAAAAGGCGATCGCCCAGCAGCCAGACTTAGCCGCCGCTTACTGGAACTTAGGCAAAACTTTGGAAGAGCAAGGGCGAATCAATGAAGGTTTATTTTATCAAAAAAAAGCTCTAAATTTACAGCCGGATTTAGAAAAACTAGACACATAAATCAACAGCCAAAAACGAGCAAAAAAACAATTTCTAAATCTCTCTTTTCTCTTCCTCTGCGCCCTCTGCGCCCTCTGCGGTTAAAAAGAATTCTCTTTATTATAAGAATTATAAAATAAGACCATTCAACCAAAATTTTAGTGGATTTACCAGGACAAAGAATATGGATTTAGCCCCAAAAAATCAAGACCAACAGCACCCGCAATACAAGCGCGATCGAGCCACCATCGATACTGTATTAGCCGGAGAACCAACCGATCGCAATTTATCAGAATTAGCAAGATTAATCATTCGCTACCGAGGTTTTCCCGGTGCTAGAGATATCCAAGCAGACTTAAAAAAAGCCCTGCAACAATGGAATCATACCGAAGAAACTCTTTACGAACAAACCCGTAAAATTCACGCTACAGGTGAAGTTTACAGGCTGCAAAAAAGTGACCAAGAAGATTGGGCTTAATACCAAAGTAAATTTCAGCCAAAATTAGGAGACGGCAGTGCCGTTTCCCTACAATTAATCGCGGTAGGGAAACGGCACTGCCGTCTCTTCTATATTATTCCGGTGCAACCGTAATTGATATCAACAGTCAACAGTCAACCGTCAACTGCCAACTATTAACTATTTTCAAACCATCTCCGGCGAAACCTGCATTGCAGGCTGCGGCTGGAATTGGAACAGCGAATAAACCACATTGCGGCGGATATCCGTCATCATGTCCAAAAACAGCTCGTAACCTTCAGTTTTGTACTCGATTAACGGGTCTTTTTGTCCGTAACCGCGCAACCCGACAGACTCGCGCAAAGCATCCATTTGCTGCAAGTGTTCCCGCCACAAAGTATCAATTTGCTGCAAAATAAAGAACCGCTCAGCATCGCGCATCAATTCCGCTCGGATTGTATTAACTTCCGCTTCCTTCATGTCGTAAGCATTGCGGACTTGTTCGTGGAGGAAAGTTTTAGTTTCTTCAACTGACAAATCTTCTAGCTGATCCGGTGTCATGTCAGCCAGCAAATAAACAAATTCCTTCACCTTGCTGACGAGTTTGTCGAGTTCCCATTCTTCCGATGGTAAATCGGGATTGATGTATGCTCCCACGATGTCATCCATCGTTTGTTCCGCATACTTAATTACCTGTTCCTTCGAGTCCAAACCTTCCAAGACTCGGCGGCGTTCCGCATAGATTGCTCGACGCTGATTGTTCATCACTTCGTCGTATTCAAATACCTGTTTGCGGATGTCGTAGTAGTAGGTTTCGACTTTTTTCTGAGCGCCTTCGAGGGAACGAGTCAACATTCCAGATTCGATCGGCATATCTTCCTCAACACCGAACATCTTCATCATACCGGCCACCCGTTCGCCGCCAAAAATCCTGAGCAAATTGTCTTCCAAACTCAAGAAAAACCGCGTAGAACCGGGGTCTCCTTGCCGTCCCGCGCGGCCGCGCAACTGATTGTCAATCCGGCGCGACTCGTGGCGTTCGGTACCGATGACGTGGAGGCCTCCCAACTGCACGACTTCATCATGTTCGCTGCTGGTAAAAGCATCGTACTCGCTGCGAGTTAAATTGTAAGCTTCCCGCAATTTTTGAATTACGATGTCTTTGGTAGGCGCTTTTTCCGAGGCTACAGCCACAATGTCATCGGCTTTCAATTCCGAGAGCGATCGCTCCCCGTACTCCTTCACCGCCAATTCCACCGCCGCTTTCAGCATTTGCTCGGCATTTTTCGATAGCTGCGTCGGGAAAATCTGCGCCGAAGCTTTCCAAGACTTGACCTTTTTCGCAGTTTGACCAAAACCTTGAGCTGCGGGGCGGCCGCCAATACCGGGCGCTTGCACCAACGAAAACCCTTCTTCATCCTCCGGCTGCACGATTCTGGGCATCAAATACTCGCGCAATTTGAGGCGGCCCATGTACTCAGAATTACCGCCCAAAATGATGTCTGTACCGCGTCCGGCCATGTTAGTGGCGATCGTCACAGCGCCTTTACGTCCAGCTTGAGCGATAATTTCCGACTCCCGCTCGACATTTTCCGGTTTCGCGTTGAGCAAATTGTGAGGAATCTTGAGTTCTTGGAGCAGCCGCGACAGCAACTCGGATTTTTCC
>JBBSNU010000041.1:0-14683 GCA_038260455.1 Chroococcales cyanobacterium
CGCAGGCTTTCGGTTGCAGAAACACTGGCTATTCAGTCGCTACCAAAAGAGTTTGCGCTACCGGAACGGATGACGCTGACTAATATGTTCAAAACTGTTGGTAATGGAGTTCCTTATTTGGCTGCGCGGGGAATTGCTAAAACAATTTATCAGTTTTTAAATTAAATAGATATTTTAGCTGTAGGGTGTGTGAGGGCGAGTAATTCTTGAATTCAAATTGTGAGATTTTTAACCCTCACGCACCGCGATAACTAGATTTTGGTGCGTGAGGCGCGGTTTAAGATTTATTGATGGGTGGCGCAAGTTAATCGCCGCGCATCACACACCCTACAGGTTTGTGAAAGTTGTTTTTTAATGAATTAAGAAAAATCAAAGTTCACAAGGTGTCGAGACTTGTTATATAATAGTTGTTAAGCTTGAAAACTTAGATGTTTTATTTGCCTGCAATTCGCACCGCGATAACTAAATTTTGGTGCGTGAGGCGCGGTTTAAGATTTATTGATGGGTGGCGCAAGTTAATCACCGCGCCTCACACACCCTACAGGTTTGTGAAAGTTGTTTTTTAATGAATTAAGAAAAATCAAAGTTCACAAGGTGTCGAGACTTGTTATATAATAGTTGGTTGAGCTTGAAAACCTAGATTTTTTATTTGCCCGCAATTCGCCATGACTGTTAAACCCCGCCGCTATCACATCACTACTTTCGGATGCCAGATGAATAAAGCCGACTCGGAACGGATGGCCGGCATTCTGGAAAATATGGGCTTTGAGTTCTCGGAAGACCCGAACGACGCTAGCTTGATTCTCTACAATACTTGCACGATTCGCGACAATGCTGAACAAAGAGTTTATTCTAACCTGGGAAGGCAAGCTCATCGCAAGCGCAAAGAACCTGGTTTGACTTTAGTTGTGGCTGGATGCGTGGCGCAGCAGGAAGGTGAAGCGCTGCTTCGCAGAGTGCCGGAATTGGATTTAGTAATGGGGCCGCAACACGCTAACCGACTTGAAGATTTGCTGGAACAAGTTTTTCAGGGAAATCAAGTTGTGGCGACTGAAGCTGTTGAGATTATGGAGGATATTACTAAGCCTCGCCGCGATAGTAAGGTGACTGCTTGGGTGAATGTAATTTATGGCTGCAATGAACGCTGCACTTATTGCGTTGTGCCGAATGTTCGCGGGGTTGAACAGTCTCGAATCCCGGAGGCTATTCGGGCTGAAATGGAGGAGTTGGGCCGTCAAGGTTATAAGGAAGTGACTTTGTTGGGGCAGAATATCGATGCTTACGGGCGCGATTTGCCGGGGACAAAACCGGATGGCAGCAATCAGCATACTTTGACGGATTTGCTTTATTTTGTGCAGGATGTTCCTGGGGTCGATCGCCTCAGATTTGCTACTAGCCACCCGCGCTATTTTAATGAAAGATTGATTCGGGCTTGTGCGGAGTTGCCGCAGGTTTGCGAACATTTTCATGTGCCTTTTCAATCGGGAGATAATGATATTTTGAAGGCGATGTCTCGGGGTTATACTCAGGAGAAGTATCGCCGCATTGTTGATATGATTCGCGGTTATATGCCGGATGCTTCGATTACTGCTGATGCGATTGTGGGTTTTCCGGGGGAGACGGAGGCGCAGTTTGAGAAGACTCTGAAGTTGATCGAAGATGTTGGTTTTGATTTGGTGAATACGGCGGCTTATTCGCCTCGCCCGGGAACGCCGGCTGCTTTGTGGGAAAATCAGTTGAGTGAGGAGGTAAAAGCCGATCGCCTGCAACGGATCAATCATGTGGTGAGTGCGACGGCGATGGAGCGATCGCAGCGCTATTTCGGACGCACTGAGGAGGTTTTGGTGGAAGTTCAGAATCTTAAGGATTCAAGTCAGGTGATGGGACGCACTCGCGGCAATCGCCTCACTTTTTTTCAGGGCGATATTGCACAATTGGCTGGTAAAATTGTGCGGGTTAAAATTACAGATATTCGTGCTTTTAGCTTGACTGGAGAAATGCTATAAGGGGTTTGACAAAATTTCCCAAAAACCTCTATTATGTTGTAGGGTGCGCCCGCAAGCACCTTACCAAAAAGATTAATGCGATCGCTCGGAATGCGAGTCCTTTGATGGATGCGGACTAAAGTCCTCACTACGAACCTTGTTTGGTGGCTGGCGGTCAAACTGAGTTAATTTATATTAAGAAAAGAGGGTTTAAATCCATGACACAAAGTTCAGAATTTGACGAACAACAGTCTGCTTCACAAGCTGATTTGCCGCAGCCAAACGAAGGCGGAGAGTATTCAAGAACTTCGCACCGATATTGGGAAGTGGTAGATTCTGATCCGAACGGTCTCAACTGTCGCATGGGGGCGCATTCGATTCGGGAAATTGAAGATCCGGGGAGCAAGATAGATTTAAATATTGGCAGTTGGCCTGTTGTTGGTACTTTGAAACAAGGGCAGAATTTTGAAATCTATCTCGGCCCTAGCGGATTGGGGGTTTTGTATGACGATCGACATAAACCTTGGTTTTTTGTGGCAAAAAGTGAGGGTGTCGGCGGGCCGAGTAATTGTTTTGTTCGGGCTCGCAGCAGTTTTGTGAAACCTATACAGCCGGAGTAGGTATAGCTGATAATAGCCCAAGTTTTGCAAGTTTCCGAGTTTGTTTCCTTATACCAATTTCAGAAAGTAGCGCTAGATCTTACCCCCCCAATCCCCCCTTACTAAGGGGTGGCTCAGACTTCATCTATAGCACATCTTTAGCAAAATGGTATTACCCTTGATTCTCCTTGCTGTCTCGTACTTCCTGGCCTAGCTGCGCTAAGTGCGTGTATATTTGTCAAAAAGTACCGGGAGTATTGAAAAATGACGAAGATGCGGATCGGGTTACTCTTCGGCGGGCGATCGGGCGAACATGAAGTCTCGATTAGTTCGGCGCGGGCGATCGCCCGCGCCCTCGCTGCTGACGCAAATGCCTCTAAATACGAAGTTCTACCCTTTTACATCCAAAAAGACGGCCGCTGGCTGTCGGGCGCGACACCCCAACAAGTTTTAGAAACAGGAAAATCTCTGGAAATAGAGTCGCAAACAGCACAAGGAGAACCCGAAAACTCTGCTTTGTCTTCTCCAATCCCGCAATTTCCTAATTTTAATTCCGTAGATGTTTGGTTCCCTGTTTTGCACGGGCCAAACGGCGAAGACGGTACGGTGCAAGGGTTGCTGAAATTATTGCAAATTCCTTTTGTCGGTTCCGGGGTTTTGGGCTCGGCGCTGGGAATGGATAAAATTGCGATGAAAATGGCTTTTGCTCAAGTTGGTTTGCCACAGGTAAAATATGTCGCTGTCAACCGTTCCGACATTTGGTCTAATCCTTGCGTTTTCCCCAAACTGTGCGACAAAATTGAGGAAAGTTTGGGCTATCCTTGCTTTATTAAACCTGCTAATTTGGGTTCCTCTGTGGGAATTTCTAAAGCTCGATCGCGCCCTGAATTAGAAGCGGCCCTCGACAGCGCCGCCAGCTACGACAGGCGGATAATTGTGGAAGCGGGTGTGGTGGCTAGAGAGTTAGAATGTGCGGTTTTAGGCAATGACAACCCAAAAGCTTCTACGGTGGGAGAAATTACTTTTAAAAGCGATTTCTACGACTATGAAACTAAATATGCTGAGGGACAAGCCGATTGCTCAATCCCGGCAAAAGTTAGCGGTGCGATCGCCTCGCAAATTCAAGAAATGGCAGTGCAAGCGTTTTTGGCTGTAGACGCAGCAGGTTTAGCGCGAGTAGATTTTTTCTACGTTGAATCAACCGGAGAAGTTTTGATTAATGAAATTAATACTTTCCCCGGCTTTACAGCTACCAGTATGTATCCTCAAATGTGGGCGGCGGACGGCATTTCTTTCCCAGAATTAGTAGATTGTTTAATTGAATTAGCTCTCGAAAGGCACGGGAAAAAAGGTTGAATCGCGAGTCGCTGTCCTGTTTTGGTAGCAACAGCAAAAAGTAAGTTATTCCGCAGGTAATATATCCATACTAGCGGAAACGATATAAGATAATTGTGGCAGGCATTGCCTGCCAGCAGCTCAATTTCTGCGGCTGGTCGAGCAACTGATGATTTTCTGCAGGCTGGTATAAATAAATGCAACATAAAATGGTTGACCCAGAACCGCGAATAGCAGTGTCAATCTCGCATCATGCATCTCCAATTTTAACTGGGTTAACTTAGATGAGACGTTTCACTCAACTGTCGCATTGGTGGACTTACGGATTGTTCTTTCCGCTAACGGTACTCAACTGCTGGTTAGCGCTGCTGGTTTTTGAATATTTTCGGGCCCTGATTACCGTTTTGGTAGTCGCTACAGTGTTCTCTTTTTTGCTAGATTATCCGGTGCGCTTTCTCCGCAGATATGGTTTGAAGCGCGATCGGGCAGTTTTGTCGGTATTGTTTGTGACTTTACTGGTATTAGTGGTTTTAACTCTCACTCTGGCTCCTATTTTGCTCACTCAAGTCACTGAACTCGCCACGAGGCTGCCGACTTGGATAGTTTCTGGCACGCAACAGATTGAAGCGTTCAACAAGTGGGTGGAAAATCGAAATTTCCGCATTGATATTACTGCTTTGACTGCTCAATTGAACGATCGACTTTCAGCTCAAGTGCAGTTTCTCACCGGCGAAATCCTCAAATTTGGTTTGGGGGCGGCAGACAGTGCGGTGAATTTTCTGTTGACAATAGTCCTGACATTTTACTTGCTCTTGCACGGCGATCGCCTGTGGGAAGGATTGTTTAAGTGGCTACCTTCCAAGCTGAGCTTGCAATTGCGGTTGTTGCTGGCGCGAAGCTTCCACAACTACTTTGTCGGTCAAGCAACTTTGGCGGGTTTGATGGGAGTGTCGATGACTGTGGCTTTTTTAATTTTACGAGTTCCCTTCGGATTGCTGTTCGGTTTGGGTGTGGGTGTAATGACGATGATTCCCTTCGGGGCACCTTTTAGTATTTGCATTGTCAGCTTGCTGATTACATTAAACAACTTTTGGCTGGGTGTCACAGTTTTAGTTGTTGCTACCATAATCGATCAAGTAATTGAAAGCGGGATTGCTCCTCGGTTATTAGGCGGTTTTATCGGTTTGAATCCCGTGTGGATTTTAGTGTCGCTGCTAATAGGGGTGAAAGTGGCGGGATTAGCAGGTTTGATAGTTGCTGTGCCGATGGCCGGTTTTATTAAGAATGCTGTTGATACTTGGGAAATTTCTAGGCACAAGTCGATGGAAATTGATGAGGTTAATGCTATTGAACCTGTGGAGCAATAATACTATAGCCTTTCTCAGCCGGCATAGGGCATAGGGCATTGGGCATAGGGCATTGGGCATTGGGCTATCCTCACTTTTTTGAGAACCGCTATAAGTAGGTGGACAAAAATATTTACAGTCATTGTTCGCTGTGCGACGCAATCCCAACCCAAGCGATTGCTTCATTACGCTTCGCTACCTTCGCTGCGGACATTGTGTAATTAATTCTGTCTAACTACTTCTTTGAGATTTGAGCTCGAAGATTTGAGATGGCAGAATTGGCAATGATATCGCATCCGGTCGATTACTATAGCAAAAATGGTTCGTAGTGCGGAGGAGAGTCTACTATATTGAGCGGACGGTCGTTCGCACTACAAACCAATCCGATCGCGATCGACCTACCGGACACGATATGAGATTGCATCTAGTAAAATAACGCGATCGAGTTCGCAGTATTGGACTTTGGTCTTCATGAACTTCTGAAGACTTGAGTCCGGTGCTGCGAACATCATAGAACTTATTGTATGAAAAATTCCCAGAAAATGCGGAATATGCGGAGTGGCTACTGTAGTATGTATTACTGCATTTAGATGGCAATTTGCCAGTGCTGACAAAAGATCGATCGCGCTTCCAAATAGCAATCCGCCATTAGCCGGGTACAGTCCGGTTTCTACCCCACTCTGTAGGGTAAACCCTACCAGGCAACTAGATCTAACAAATGCTTGAATTAAAATTATAGAACCTTGAGTTGTAAGTTAATTACACTAGGTGCTAAAAATGCAAAACGATAATTATAACTCTCGCCCATTATCCCACCATATCAATACTATGTCAAGCAAAAATATGCCTAATCAAACTCAGCTTTCTCCCAAGTTTTCTCTGCCGAAAAAACTTGCTTTTTTATCTCTAATTTTGATCGGCTCGACCGCAACTGTCGGCTGCAATGCCCTAACTTCTTCAGTTCCCGGCTCTTCTAACGCCATCAAAGCTGAACCTGCAAATGCTGCATCGCCAATCTCAGCATTCCCGGCAAATATACTGCCTTCTCAAGACTCAAATTTTGTGAGTAAAGTTGTGCAGGAGGTCGGGCCTGCAGTGGTGCGAATCGATTCTTCTCGCACGGTGCAAACCCAACAGCCTGATGTTTTGAACGATCCGTTTTTCCGTCGCTTTTTCGGGCCGGACTCTCCCAGCCAGCAGGGAAATCGGGTAGAACGAGGCTCCGGTTCGGGTTTTGTTTTTGGTTCCGACGGTCGCATTTTGACTAATGCTCACGTTGTTGACGGCGCGGATACGGTGACGGTAAAACTGAAGGACGGTCGCGAATTTGTGGGCAAAGTTTTAGGGGTAGATACAGTTACTGATGTGGCTGTTGTGAAAATTGAAGCTAACAATTTGCCTGTGGTGAGTTTGGGCAAATCTGAAGAGTTACAGCCGGGAGAATGGGCGATCGCGATCGGCAATCCCCTCGGTTTGGACAATACCGTGACTGTGGGGATTATTAGCGCTACAGGCCGTTCTAGCGCCGATGTCGGCGTTCCCGACAAGCGCGTCAGCTTTATTCAAACCGATGCCGCCATCAATCCGGGTAACTCGGGCGGCCCGTTGCTGAACCAGCGCGGTCAAGTTATTGGCATGAATACGGCGATTATTCAAGGTGCCCAAGGATTGGGTTTTGCGATTCCGATCGATCGGGCGCAACAAATTGCCGATCAATTAGTAACCACCGGAAAAGCAGAACATCCTTATCTCGGTGTTCGGATGTTGAGCATTACTCCCCAAATCAAGGCAGAATTCAATAAAAATCCCAACCCTAAATTGAGGCTGACTGAAGATAAAGGCGTGTTAGTTCTGGGAGTTGCGAAAGATTCTCCGGCATCACAAGCTGGAGTTCGCGTTGCCGATGTGATTAAGAAAATTAACGGTTCAGAAGTAACTGATGCTGGCAGCGTACAGCAAATTGTCGAGAAAAGTAAAGTAGGCGCGGATATGCAGCTTGAGTTGAGTCGCGGCGGGCAACCGGTGACTGTGGCGGTGAAAGCTGGTGCTTTTCCGGCGGATATGAAGCAGTAGAATTGTTGATATAGCCTTTCTCAGAAAGATGAGGTACGCGAACGGCATAGGGCATAGGGCATAGGGCATAGGGCATAGGCCTCCGTGGGCATAGGGCATACCTCACTTTTTTGAGAACCGCTATATTTCAGGTTAAGTTAAGCCAGGGATTTGAGATCTCTGGCTTAACTTTTAAGTTTTTTCGTGGGACGGGGGCGGGTTTATAACATTTCTGGCAAAAGATAAGGGATTGAGGGATCGATCGCTCAATCCATCAATCCCCCAATCTCTAATCTCAACCTGTAACTCACCTTTTTGAAAAAGGCTATAAACGGAGAGGGAGGGATTCGAACCCTCGTTAAGTTGCCCTAAACACACTTTCCAGGCGTGCGCCTTCAACCGCTCGGCCACCTCTCCAGGGCTAAATTCATTCATTTAGCCACAGCTAAACTATCTTAGCAGAACAAATCTGATTTGGGAAGGGGTAAGGGCATAAATTTGTTGTTTAATGTGGGTAGGGTGTCACGCGGGGCGGATAGGATTCTCCTCGCCGTATCGCAAACCCATTGATATCAAGGATTTTGCCCGCCAAACCCAAATCTAAAATCTAAAATCTAAAATCTAAAATTCCATGACTCACTCTTACACCATTAAAATTCATAACAGACAGACAGGCGATCGCCACACAGTGCGAGTACCAGAAGACCGCTACATCCTCCAAAGCGCCGAAAACCAAGGAGTAGAATTGCCTTTTTCCTGTCGCAACGGCGCTTGTACCGCCTGTGCGGTGCGCGTCAAGTCAGGGGAACTGCACCAGCCTGAAGCAATGGGGCTTTCTGTGGAACTGCAAAAAGAAGGTTATGCTTTGCTGTGCGTCTGCTATCCCCGTTCTAACATTGAGGTAGAGACGCAAGACGAAGACGAAGTTTATGAATTGCAATTCGGTCGCTATTTCGGTAAAGGTAAGGTTAGATTCGGTTTGCCCTTGGATGAAGATTGATCTCAAATCCGGTAACTGCGGAATTATACCAGATCGAGCCGATCGCGGGCGGGACAGCATTACAGGGGAAAATTTATTACGAAACAGAAAACTTTTATTTTCCCTGCCAAAGTGTAGCTTCGCTCAATTGCCAATTGCCAATTGCCAATTACTAATTCCCAATTAACAATGCTGCTTTATCGGTTATTTGCGATCGCCCTTTGCGTCTTGTTAGCTAGCTGCCAAAAACCTGAAATGCCCCAAGGTACGATCGCCAAAGTAGAAAGAACCCTCAGCGGGCAAACAATCGAAGTTATTAGCACAGCCGACAAAATCGCCTTATTAGAACAAATCAGACTGATTGGTATTGATGCACCAGATTTAAAACAGCAGCCTTGGGGAGAAGCAGCCAAACAAAGATTAGAACAACTAATTGGGGGAAAACAAGTATTGTTAGAATCCGACCTCGAAGAAAAAGACCAGTTCGATCGCAAATTAGCCTATTTGTGGCAAGATGGAATTTTGCTCAACGAACAGCTAGTCAAAGAAGGTTATGTTTTGGCATCAGGGCGATCGCGAAATACTAAATATCAACAGCGACTCCTAAACGCTCAAGAATGGGCGAGACTCATGGGAAAAGGTCTTTGGAATCCAGAACGAGCCATGCGCCAAACACCCGCAGAATTCCGCCAGCAAAATCAGAAATAGTCATTAGTCAGTAGTCAGTAGTCAGTAGTCAGTAGTCAGTAGTCAGTAGTCAGTAGTCAGTAGTCAGTAGTCATTAGGATTATTCTTCCCTCTTTCTTAGTGTCCTTCGCGTCTTCGCGGTTCGTTCTTACTTCTTCGTTCTTACTTCTTACTTCTTACTTCTTCGTTCTTACTTCTTCGTTCTTACTTCTTCGTTCTTACTTCTTACTTCTTACTTCTTACTTCTTCGTTCTTACTTCTTCGTTCTTCCTTCTTCCTTCTTCGTTCTTCGTTCTTCCTTCTTCCTTCTTCCTTCATAATGACAGATAATCAACTGCAAAACTACTTAGAAATAGCAACCGAAGCAGCCCTAGCCGCCGGTGCCGTCCTGCAATCTTTCTGCGGTAAATTAGAAAATATTCAAGAAAAAGGTCGATCGGGCGATTTAGTCACAGAAGCCGACAAAGCATCAGAAGCCGTCATCTTAGAAATTCTCGGCCGCCACGTACCCGAACACGCCATCCTCGCGGAAGAATCCGGTTCATTAGGGAATGCAGCTAGCAAATACCTGTGGGCGATCGACCCTTTGGACGGTACAACGAATTATGCTCACCAATATCCTTTTTACGCCGTGTCGATCGGGCTTTTAATCGACGGCATACCACAAATCGGCGTAATTTACGATTCTTTTCATAACGAATTGTTTCGGGCTGGCAAAGGATTGGGCGCAACCTGCAACCGTTCGGCGATCGCAGTTTCGCAAAGCTCAGAATTGAGAAACAGCTTGCTAGTGACCGGCTTTGCCTACGATCGGCGCTCCACAGCAGACAATAATTATGCGGAATTCTGTCACTTGACGCACCTCACCCAAGGCGTGCGGCGTAGTGGTTCGGCAGCCCTAGACCTCGCACATACAGCCTGCGGGCGATCGGACGGATACTGGGAACGGGGACTCTCCCCTTGGGACGTAGCAGCCGGCGTACTCATCGTCTCCGAAGCCGGAGGTCAAGTTACAGCCTATGACGGTAGTGCCTTTGAGATCAACTCTGGTCGAGTTTTGGCCACCAACGGCAAAATACACGCCGAACTCAGCGACGCACTGCTGTCAGTTCCTCCCTTATCTTCATGGAAGTAGCGTTTCGACAGCAAGGGATCGGGGGTAATACGGGGGTCACAACCCCTTAATTCAAGCTACATTAAAGGATAGTGAAAAGCCAGGAAAGGAAGAGTAAAAGTTATGTCTTTTGAAATGACAAAAGGGCTGTTCAAGTACGACTTTACAGATCAGCACGCAATTTTGGGAATTCCCTTAGACGCCGAGTTTAACGACATCCGCAAGCGCTACATGAAAATTGCCCGCCGCTTGCATTCGGATACTTGCTCTTTTGAAAGCCAAGCCGATAAAGATTGGGCTAACCAATTTTTGTCAAAAGTGGTCAATCCGGCCTACAACAAATTCTCTAAGGAAAGCGATCGCAAAGAATACAGCTTGCTATTAACAGCCATCGGCAAGCGCGTCCTTAAAGAACAGGGGAAAATGCAAATCGAAAGCGCAGCAGCTAAAGAGTTAACTACCGCTAAAAATTGGGAAGAAGCTTACAAAAATGCAGTTGGTAAACTCGCTCTCAAGCAGTACGAATCTGTTGAGGAAACCCAAGATGCGATCGCTCAAATTAGCGAACTCAACATGGTTTACCTGCTGCGAAAAGAGCGCCTTGGCGGTGGCGGTGGTGCGGTTGCACCCGGTTCTTCATCTGCAAAAGCCACAAGCACAACTAGCACAGAAAAAACAGCAGCAGAAAAAACAGCAGCAGAAAAAACAGCCACCGTAAATCCCACGCCTCCTCCTCCGCCTAAACCCGAACCCCCAGACTCACGGATCGAAGCCTATTGCCGCCGAGCTCAAGGATTTATGGACAGCAAAAATTACGCTAAAGCAAGTTTGGAGTTGAGGGAAGCGCTGAAGCTCGCTCCAAAACACAGCAAGGCTCACGCTATGTTAGCAATGTGTTACTTTGAACAAAATCAAGCCACAATGGCAAAACTTGAGATGAACAAAGCTTTGGCATCAAATCCTGAAGAACCCACGGCTTTGGAGGTTAAGAAAAAGCTCGAACAAGCTTCCGCAAAGGCAAAAAAAGGTGAGGAGAAACCGGGATTTTTTGCAAGTTTGTTTGGCGGGAAGAAGAAGTGAGAAGTTGTGAGTTGGTAGTTGTCAGTTGTCAGTTTTGAATCGTTGAAAAGATAATGTGGCGGTTTCAAGCGCCCGGTGTTCTGATCCCAAGCGTATTGTTGATACCTTAATTTGTTAAAGTCGAGTGTTAGGCTTGCCTGGTTCGACTTTAACACCGTCCCTCAAGCTAAGCTTCTAAGCCCAATCGAAAATCTAAAGTCTAAACTCTAAAATTGATATGGTTCACCAACCCCCATCGGGTGCAAGAGATTTATTGCCCCTTGACGTTGCTCAAAAAATTGCGATCGAACGGCGCTTACAGCAGGTTTTTCACCGCTGGGGCTATCACCGGATTATTACTTCTACTCTAGAAAGGCTGGAGACATTGATGGCTGGGGGCGCGATCGACCGATCGACCTTAATTCAACTCCAAGATGCCGAAGATGGAGAACTCGGCTTGCGGCCAGAATTGACAGCATCCATCGCTAGGGCGGCTGCGATGCGGATGTCCGGGACGCGCTGGCAGCCCCAGCGCCTCTACTACAACGCCAACGTCTTCCGCAAAGGCACAGATACGGGTTCCGGCGGGCAACAGGAGTTCTATCAAGCTGGGGTAGAACTGCTCGGCGCGGGGGGAAGCGTTGCGGATGCGGAAGTGCTGCTGCTGCTGTCTGAGTGCTTGCAGAACTTAGAAATTGATGACTGGCATTTGGTGCTGGGAGAAGCGGGCTTGACGGCAACATTGCTAGAACCGTTTGCGCCAAACGTGCGGCAAAAAGTGCGCCACGCGATCGCCAATCTGGATCGAATAGCCTTGGAAACCTTGCCGCTTTCTGACGAATTGCGAGAAAGAGCTCTGCTGTTGTTTGACCTGCGCGGCCGCCCAGAAGATGTATTGGAGATTGTGGCGAAGCTGGATTTAGATGTGCCACAGCAAGCCGCGTTAAATGAACTCAAAAGTGCGATCGAACTGCTGCACAAATGTCAAGCAAAAAGCCCCAATTTAAAATCTCACATCCACCTCGATTTGAGTTTAATTCAAACATTTGACTACTACACTGGAATAGTATTTGAAGTTGTCAGCAGCAGCAAAAGCGGACAGCGAGTTTTAGGACAAGGCGGGCGGTACGATCGACTGTTGGGACTGTTCGACCCCCAAGGGCAAAACTCCCCCGGCATCGGGTTTTGTCTGAATATCGAAGATTTGCACCAAGTTTTGTTGACAGAGGGTCAATTGCCCGCAGAGACACCAGCCAGCCAATGGTTGATCGTGCCTCAAACTCCTGAAGCAGCCGCAGCAGCCTTTGATTATGCCCGCAAACTCCGAGAGTCCAGTCCCCCAATCCGGGTAGAGATAGATTTAGAGAATAGGGAGACAGAAGAGGCGGCCCGGGAATACGCGCGCGATCGTAGAATTGGTCAAATTGCCTGGGTAAATGCCGCAGGTGCTGCAACAATTGAAACAGTAAATTAAGCTCGATCGTCAAGCTAACTCCTAACATCACGTCCCCCAAATTACTTATAACAAACCAGGTTCGTAGTGCGGACTTCAGTCCGCAAAAACCAGGTTCGTAGTGCGGACTTCAGTCCGCAAAAACCAGGTTCGTAGTGCGGACTTCAGTCCGCAAAAAACAGGTTCGTAGTGCGGACTTTAGTCCGCAAAAAACCAGAGGACTAAAGTCCTCACTACGAACCAATTATATTGTTGTAATTAGACAGACATGATATAATGTCAAATCTAAAAACTAAAATCTAAAATCTAAAATAGAAACATGGCACACACTATCGTTACAAATATTTGCGAAGGAGTAGCTGATTGTGTCGGCGCTTGTCCGGTGGCTTGCATTCACCCAGGCCCTGGCAAAAACGTCAAAGGCACTGATTGGTATTGGATTGATTTCGATACCTGCATAGACTGCGGCATTTGTTTGCAAGTCTGTCCAGTCGAAAATGCGATCGTCCCAGACGAACGGCCCGAATTGCAGCAAACACCAACTTGATAGCAATCATCCGTAAAGTGTGCAATCTGCACCCTACAGTTACAAATTATGCGTACATTGTACACATAAATAAACCTGTAGGGTATACGCCGCGCACCATAGATTCACGAATTATGCACACATTTACATAAACTCTTTCTCTTCCCTTCTCCTCTCTTCCTTAGCGCCCTTAGCGCCTTCGCGGTTCGTTAAAAAAAAGCCTAAAATAAAATGCAAAAAATCGCACTTACCCCCGAACAACTGTTATCCATCCGCAGCCACGGCGAAAGCGCTTATCCAGAAGAATGCTGCGGTTTATTGTTAGGTACGATCGCACACAGTGTTAAAACTGTAGTAGAAGTTGTGCCGACTGACAACGCTTGGAGTGCCGAAGCTGAAGAGAATTGGCCGGAACAAAAAGACTTGACAGAACAACGCAGATATGCTATTAGACCTGAAGATATGTTGCGGGCGATGAAACACGCGGGCGATCGCAATTTAGACATCATCGGCATATATCATTCTCACCCAGATAATCCCGCAGTGCCCTCGGAGTGCGATCGGACATTGGCATGGGCCCAATACTCCTACATCATAGTCTCCGTCCGACAAGGCAGTTCACAAGACCTCCGCAGTTGGAGTCTGGACGCAGAGGGCTACTTTCAAGCAGAGGAAATTGTCGCAGTCGAACCGACTCAGATTAAGAAATAGTTAGTAAAAATAACAAATACGCAAAAATGCGAAAAATTCAGATAGGATATAATTCAAAATCAGCCTATAACAGAATATCATGCTAAATCCTAATCTGGACGAGATCCAGCTCAACAAACAAGAATACGAACGCTACTCTCGCCACCTCATCCTCCCAGAAGTTGGATTGGAAGGGCAGAAGCGTCTCAAAGCAGCCAGCGTACTCTGCATCGGTACGGGAGGACTCGGTTCGCCGCTGCTGCTGTATTTAGCAGCCGCTGGTGTTGGCCGCATTGGGATTGTAGACTTTGATGTTGTAGACCATTCCAACTTGCAGCGCCAAGTAATTCACGGCACTTCTTGGGTTGGAAAACTGAAGATTGATTCGGCGAAAAATCGGATTTTAGAAATTAATCCTTTTTGTCAAGTTGATTTGTACGAAACTCACGTTAGTTCCGAAAATGCGATCGCCATTGCCACTCCCTACGATATCATCATCGACGGCACGGACAACTTCCCGACTCGCTATTTGATGAACGACGTTGCAGTCCTCTTAAACAAACCGAACATCTACGGTTCCATCTTCCGATTTGAAGGACAAGCAACAGTTTTCAACTACCAAGGCGGCCCGAATTACCGCGATTTGTACCCAGAACCCCCGCCTCCTGGAATGGTTCCTTCCTGTGCGGAAGGCGGCGTTTTAGGCGTTTTGTGCGGTATTATCGGTTCTATCCAAGCAACGGAAGCTATCAAAATTATCTTGGGTCAAGGCACAACCTTGAGCGGCAGATTGTTGCTTTACAATGCCTTAGATATGACATTCCGCGAATTGAAACTGCGGCCGAATCCAGTGCGCCC
>JBBSNU010000042.1:0-14518 GCA_038260455.1 Chroococcales cyanobacterium
ACTTTCGGATAATCGCCCTTAAATAGCGGAATCAAAGACTCAACAACAGCAGCAATTCCCTCTGGCGGTACTGCATTTCCAATCTGTCGGCGCACTTCCGTAAAAGAACCTTCAAACACAAAATCATCGGGAAAACTTTGTAATCTCGCTCTTTCCCGATTTGTCAATGCACGGGGTTCTGGATAATGATAACCCCAGGTTCCGCCGCCTCCGCCAGCAATGATTGTAGATGACGGTTTATCGGGATGAATTCGCCGATAAACGTGACTAATCATGCCTTTTACATAATAGGGGCTATCTTTGGGAATATCAGAAAAATTGCCTCCTGCTTTAATTCGATTCAAAATTTCAACGGTGCGGGAACGGATTTGATGGTGCTGGTTATTGTCAATAACTCGATCGACATCTTGGAGTGCTTCGCCCGCTGTGCGATAAGGATTTTGGCGATTAGGGCCGTATTCTGCTTGAGGATGCACGAAATCAAATCCTGTATCCATCCGAATGCCAACTAACAAAACTCTTTGCCGAAATTGCGGCACTCCGTAATCGGCAAAATTGTAAAGTTTTGGTTTGACTAAATAACCTGGTGCGATAGTTTCAAAGTCGGAAATTATTTGTTTAATTGCTTGATAATTGTTAGCGCTTAATAAACCTTTGACATTTTCTGCGACAAAAGCTTTGGGCTTTTTTGTGTTGACAAAATCGAGAAAGTATGTATATAAATTGCCTCTAGTTCCTTCAAGTCCGGGGCGTTTCCAAATTAGGGAAAAGTCTTGACAGGGGAAGCCTCCTATACATATTTCGGCTTCGGGAACTTGTGCAATGTCTATATTTTCTATGCTGTCGTTGATGATGACCGAAGCAATGTTTTTAGTGAATGTTTTGCAGGCGTATTGATTGGAGTCGATCGCCCAAACCACATCAAACCCAGCTTTGTGAAATGGTAAATCCATACCACCACAGCCTGAAAACAAGGATATCAGTTTTGGTTTGGTTTTCCAGCTTACGTCTTTGAGGCCTTCGAGTGACATATTAGTTCGCAGTGGGACAATAGCCGGCTGAATGCCTGCAACACTCTTGGTGTGATTATACCAAATAGTCGTCAGGTGCGCTGTGTCAACCGTACTAATAGTCGATCGCCTTTCATGTTTCACTCTTCATCGTCTAACTCGATCCCCGCTTGACGCAATTTTTCTGCTAGTCTTTCAGCGCGGAGACTTTCGCGATCGGCCCGTAGCCGTTCTTCTTCAGCGCGTAGTCGTTCTTGCTCAGTCCGCTCCTCTGACCATAACAATAACTCACCTTCGGCATTCCACCACCTCAGCCAATAACCAGTTCTAGATTCGTGCGTTCCTTCCCAAATACCTAAAAACAAGTTTAATCCAGGTATCCAAAAACGTCCGTTCTCATCGGGTTCTTCCAGTCGATAATGCTCCGATTCTAAAGCATAAACTTCTAAATGAGCGGTAGTTGCCCGGAAAATAACGTATCTCGGTACTTTGATAATTTGCTCATAAAAGAACCATTTACCCACTCGCTGCTTAAACTCAACGGAGTATTCTTCCCCGTAAGTTTCTGAGAGGAATTCCATCACGATTTGCGGGATGGTTCCTTCGGTGTGCGGCGTGTAACTGCGGCGCACTTGCGAGACATTTTTGGGATTTACTGGTTTTACGTACATCCAATCGGGTGCTTTGCAAATAGTCCGCTGTTCGTCAATGGTGGAGGATGGAAAACTAATTCCGGCACAAAGGGCAAAATTAGAAACTATTAAGGCATCCTCCACTAATTCAGGAATTGCGGTTAGAGGTTGGCGCAATGCTGCGGCTATTAAGGGTTGGGTTTCGTCTTCCACGGGGTCGTCCGGTAGTTGAAAGTCGTCTGGTAGTAAGGGCCAGGTTACTATTAGTTTGGTTGGAGGATTTTTAGTGGCTACTAACATAGTTTATCAGATGTTATAGGGGTTTAATTTTTAATTATACCTTTTTGTTTTTGGGATTAATGTTAATTGCAGTTTTTTGTAGGGACACGGCAGTGCCGTGTCCTGCATTTAATCCGATTGAAAACTGTTATATTGCGAGGCGGAGCCTCTGGATCTGCGTTACCAGGCTGAGCCTGGTAACGAGAGGTTTTCTTCAGTCCGCGGAGGCGGACTTTGTTTTTGTAGACGCGGTTTCAACCGCCGTGTTATCTTTGATCTTCTGTTTGAGCTCGTCTGTCATGGCTAGCAGTTCCGATTGGGCGATCGCACTTTGTTCACCACTCGCCAACCACTTCAATTGTACAGTCTCATTTTCAGCTTCCGCATCACCCAAAACCAAACACGCAACAGCACCGCTTCTATCGGCTCTTTTAAACTGTTTCCCGAAAGCACTAGCGCTCAAATCTATCTCCACACTAAAGCCAACACTCCGCAATTTTTGAGCTAACAATATTGATTGCTGTTCGGCTTTATCGCCCCTGGATACCAAATAGAAATCCAACGGCGGAACGGGCAAAGGTTGCAACTTTTGCAGTAGGATAATTAACCGTTCTACACCCATCGCCCAGCCGACTGCTGCGGTATCTGGGCCGCCCAATTCCTTGACTAAACCGTCGTAGCGGCCGCCTCCGCAAACAGTTGCTTGCGCTCCCAAATCGTCGGATATAATTTCAAAGGCGGTGTAGGTATAGTAATCTAAACCGCGCACTAATCGGGGATTTAATTGATAGCTAATTCCTAAATTTGTGAGCATTTCCTGCACTCGCTCAAAGTGCGATCGCGATTCATCACCCAAATATTCCAAAATACTGGGAGCACCAGCGACAATCTCTTGAGTGCGCTGATTTTTGCTGTCCAATATCCGCAGCGGATTGCGAGTCAAACGGTCTTGGGAATCCGCGTCTAATTCCTCTTTGTGCGGTGTAAAATAATCGATCAATGCTTGCCGATAATTTTGTCTGTCTTGCTTGTTTCCGACTGAATTGATATCGAGGCGCAAATTCTTTAAACCGATCGCTTGCAGGATGTCACAGGCGATCGCAATTACCTCCACATCCGCCCTAGGATTCGCACTCCCCAACACTTCCACGCCAATTTGATTGAATTGCCGCTGTCTGCCTTCTTGGGCGCGTTCGTAGCGAAACATCGGCCCAGTATACCACAGACGCTGCACGTCTCCGGCGGCGTACAAACTGTTTTGAATAAAAGATCGCACTACTCCGGCGGTGCCTTCCGGGCGCAAAGTAGTCGATCGATCGCCCTTATCTTTAAAAGTGTACATTTCTTTGCCGACAACATCGGTAGCTTCTCCGATACCGCGTTCAAATAAAGATGTTTGTTCAAAAATTGGCGTCCGAATTTCTCGATAAGCAGCTTTTTGCAAAATTGTTCTAGCGACTGCTTCTATGTTTTGCCAATATTGAATTTCTGCGGGCAAAATATCCCGCGTTCCCGGTAAAGTTTTAATTGCACTCATGAATGTTAGTCAGTTGTCAGTTATCAGTTGTCAGTTATCAGTTGTCAGTTGTCAGTTGTCAGTTGTCAGTTATCGTATCAAATTTACAAAACTGACGCATCAAAACCAAAGAAACCGGGTTTTTTACCAGTATGAAAGGCTATCAACCAGTATTTTTGTCGATCAAACCAGGTTTCTGACCGGGAGCATCTCAGTTTTGCATTTTATAGTGCGAGCGTCCCCGCTCGCGTATTGTACTCGCGAGCGGGGACGCTCGCACTATAAAAAATGCTTTTTGCAAAACTGAGATGCTCCCTTTCTGACCTTCCATGCGTCCAGGATTGTTCTAGTTAGATTGGAATTATCTTGTAGTGCTGTTCCCGCTCGCTATATGTACAACCTCTTCGAGTTCTCTACAGCACTAATACAATATCTAAACTTAGATGCTCCGTTAATAACTTCTATATTCGTTAGTTCTCTGTCCTTAACTTTTAGCTAGTGACTAATAACTAATGACTAATGACTGAGAGGGTGGGTTTTGTCGTTTTTTAGTCATTTGTATCATATATCCTTAGCTAAACCCGCCCCTACACAATGCTAATGACGTTGGACTAGCCTTCGACTTCGCTCAGGCTAAAATGACGTTGGACTTAATAATTCCCAAGCTCCGTAACGATCGCCATAATAAGCCAAAATGCGATCGACCCGCTGGCGATCGACCAAATCGAAGCCTTCAGGATACTGTATCCACAAACCTCCAATTTGGCTGTCGCTGTAATCAAACCGCTGCGACTGCTGCGGAATTAAACCGATTTCCACCCCTTCAACTTGACGCAAATGGGCTGCTACTTCGCGATATACCGTCAGCGGCAATCCCGGGGATTGAATTTGATAGCGGAGTTGTTTTTCTTGTGCCGTTTGCATCATTTCTTTGCCTGTCCCCAACCAAAATCCCTATTTAAGATACTTCTTTATCGATCGGCCCCGGTAGAGGGCAGCAGTTAATATTGTCCAAACATACCTTCCCCCACTGCAAGGCCCAGCGTACCAGTGTAACTCGATTGTCAACGCGCGTCTTGTTCAAGATATTGCTAATGTGGTTGTCAACAGTACGCTTGCTAATCTCTAACTTTTCAGCGATTTTCTCATTGGTCAATCCCGCCGCTACTAACTCTACCACTTGCAATTCTCTGTCCGAAAGGGTGACAGGGGTGCCGGAGACGCTCCCGTTCATAAATTTTTCCTATGTGTGCATATTTACCTATATACAATTCTAGAGGATGAGGGAGCGAGTATGAAGAGAAAATTAAATCTGCTGCGGCTGCTTTTTCGCAGTGCAAACACCAACTCGCTTGCAGAATCGCGGCTTCGTGGAAAAGAAGTCGGGGACACCGCAAGACGCGCCAGCAGCACAGCAGGCGCGTGGGGTGGCGGATGCTAGCTTTACCTGAATGCACCTGACATCCTGGCCCACAAACCCGGAGATGTTGGTACGCAAAACTGCTGATACGCCCGCACTGCACTTGTGCGTTGAGCGTGTAATACCATTTTTCTAAAGATGTGCTATGGATCAAGTCCTAGCCCCCCCTTAGTAAGGGGGGGTTGGGGGGGTAATCTCTAGCACTACTTTATGAAATTGGTATAACTGCCGGTATCAGCAAGTCTGATATTATATAGCAATCCTAAATGATTTTTACATATGTAGGGGTAGTGCCAAGAGTGCCTACCCCCAGCATAAAGTAAAGAGGGCAACCACGGGGGTTGCCCCTACAAGAATTACACAACTGATGAACGGACTGCTATAGTCTTGATAATGATTTAGGATTGCTATAGGGAGCAGCTATTAAAAAATAGCTGGCAATTTTTATCGGATGGGCTAAAAATAATTATTTAGTTGTCTGCTACTCTAACATCTAAAATCAAAAATCAAAAATCAATATGACTTATCCTCGCGTTCTGTGTCTGGGTGAAATTTTATTTGATTGTTTAGCAGACAAACCAGGAGCATCTCTAGAAGAGGTAGAATCTTGGACGGCGTATCCCGGCGGCGCTCCTGCAAATGTGGCCTGTGCTGTGGCTAAATTGGGGACTGAGGCGGCATTTATCGGTGCTGTGGGTGGGGATGAGTTGGGGAATTCCCTCGTGCAGGTATTGCAAGAAGTAGGGGTTGATACGGCTGGAGTGCAGCGCCATCCGAGTGCGCCGACGCGACAAGTTTATGTGTTGCGGAATGAAGCGGGCGATCGATCTTTTGCAGGTTTTGGTAAATTAGATACTACGGATTTTGCCGACACCCGCCTCCAGGCTGCCCAAATCCCCCAGGTGCTGTTTGAAAATGCGGAGTTTTTAGTGCTAGGCACTTTAGAATTAGCTTATCCTGAAAGTAGAGAAGCGATCGAAAGAGCGATCGAACTAGCAGAACGTTACGACGTTAAAATTATAGTTGACATCAATTGGCGCCCGGTATTTTGGTCAAATCCCGACGAAGCGAAAGCGCAAATCATAAAACTCTTAAAAAAAGTTGATTTTCTCAAGTTATCTGACGAAGAAGCCGAATGGTTGTTTGCAACTACCGATGCTGGAGCTATTACCTACCGCCTCGATTCTGTAGAAGGCGTTTTGGTTACAGCGGGCGATAAAGGTTGCTCCTACTGTCTGTCGGAAAATGAAGGAAAAATCCCCGCCTTTAAAGTAGATGTAGAGGATACAACAGGTGCCGGCGACGGATTTGTCGCTGGTTTTGTGCAACAGTTGTGCAAGCAGGGAATTAAGAATTTAGCAGATCCAGAAATAGCCCAAAAAATTGTCACCTATGCGAGCGCGGTGGGTGCGATGACAGCGATGAAGCCTGGAGCAATTGCAGCTCAACCAACCGCCGCTGAAGTAGAAGCTTTCTTGTATTTGTACAAAAATTATCCCGCCAAACATCTATAGGTTCGTAGTGAGGACTTTAGTCCGCATAAAGAAGGACTAAAGTCCTCACTACGAACCTGTTTTTTTGTGGGAGATTAACCGCCAATTAGATGATTTTTAATCTGGCGAACCATTACCTCTAGCGGCTGCGAAGCATCTATAATAATTGCAGTTTCTGGTTCTTCGAGAGTAGCGCACTGACTTGACAGCAAGTCTACTTTCATATAGTGATTTTCGCGAGTTTTTAACCGGGATTCTAATAGCTGAAAAGAAGCTTTGAGATAAACTGTTTTCATCCGCTGCTGGTCTCGGCAGAGCGGTTCGCGGTAAGATGCTTTGAGGGCAGAACAAGCTAACACGACATTTTTATTTTCCAACAGCCACCTGTCGATTGTAGCTTGCAAGTGCAACAGCCAAGGCAGGCGCTCGGCATCTTCTAAAGGAATGCCCCGACTCATTTTATCGATGTTTGCTGGCGGGTGAAAATCGTCGGCATCGCTGAAATCCCAATTGAGAGATTGCGCCAGCAACTTGCCAACGGTAGTTTTTCCAGAACCGGAGACTCCCATCACGATAACAATCATCGCTCTTATTTACCAAATATTTGTAATTCGATCGAGTTGGGCGATCGCTCTACCGGGTTTCTGAAGTTGTAAGATGAATCATGCACCAGAACAACTTCAAGAAACTCAGTTTATTTCTAATTATCGTTAAAATTTATTCCATAGTAGCTCTAATGTCAACACTTAGCTAATAATTTGTATCAATTGTGCGATCTAGTAAGCTGTTGCACATTTAGATTGTCGATCGCAAAACAATCAAAAACTACGAAATGACTGTAACCGGTGCGCCGTGCACACCCTACATTCATCCCGTAGGGTGTGCCACAACTACCTTCTGGGGTTGTGGCACACCATACACCAGACACTCTCTAACGCAGGAATTCGCGCGGATCTGTGACATATCCAGTCAGCGCCGAAGCCGCCGCCGTGTAAGGCGAAGCTAGATAAACTTGCGCTTCTTTGTTCCCCATCCGGCCGGGGAAATTCCGATTAGTTGTAGACACGCAAATTTCCGGTTCGTTCATCCGCCCAAAAGTATCTTTCGGGCCGCCCAAACAAGCGGCGCAAGAAGGCGCTGCGGGTTCGATACAGCCGGCGGCTAAGAAGATTTCCGACAGCGTTTGACCGTCGTATTTTGTGACAAACAAATCTTCGTAAACTTTCTGAGTTGCCGGTACTAAATATGTCGGAACTTTGACTTGATTTCCTTTGAGAATGCGGGCTGCATTCAAAAAATCGGAGGTTTTGCCGCCGGTACAGGAACCGATGTAAACTCGATCGATCTTGACATCGCGACAGTTGCGGGCCAATTCGCGGTTGTCGGGGGAGTGCGGTTTGGCGACGACAGGTTCTAATTTGCTGACATCGTAGGTGCGATCGCTATAAAATGTAGCATCAGCATCAGTGTAAAATGCCTCAAACGGCACATTAGTACGAGGATTAACGTAATCAAAGGTAGTTTTGTCCGCAGCCACCGTGCCGTTTTTACCGCCAGCTTCAATCACCATATTGCACAGCGTCATCCGTTCTTCCATCGTCAAACGATCGACTGTATCGCCTGCAAATTCCATTGTCCGGTAGTTCGCACCGGCAACGCTGATATCGCCAATAATTTGCAAAATCAGGTCTTTTGCTAACAAATAATCGGGTAGTTCCCCGTTGAGCACAAAGCGCATAGTTGCCGGCACTTTGATTAACAGTTTGCCGGTTCCCATAATAAAAGCAGCGTCCGTATTGCCGATACCGGTCGCAAATTGTCCGAAAGCGCCGGCATTGCAGGTGTGGGAATCTGTGCCGAAAAGCACTTCGCCGGGCCGCGTGTGGCCTTCTTGTGCTAGGGCGATGTGACAAACTCCTTTGTAGTCGGGATTTGCTTTGAAGTCCGATCGATCCGTGATGTCGTAAAAGTATTTTATCCCTTGTTCCTTGGCAAAATCGCGGAGAATATCGACGTTGCGGTTAGCGCGTTCGTCGTTGGTGAAAATATAGTGGTCAGGAATTAAGACGATGCTGTCGGGATTCCAGACTTTAGCATTTTCGCCGAATTCGCGTTTAAAAACGCCGATGGTGCCGGGCCCGCAGACATCGTGGGTCATCAACACGTCTGTTTCTACCCAAATGTTTTCTCCGGGCTCTACTTTAGTGCGGCCTGATGCTTTGGCTAAGATTTTTTCGGTCAGGGTCATTCCCATAGTTCGATCGCTCTTTTAATTTAGATGCTACATAACTGTATTGTACGAAACATCGCCTGATACTGACAGGTAATTTATTAAGCAAACATTAAAATAACAATCAATTTCCCTATTTTTCACCAACTATAGCAGTAGTTAGATTTTTTTTCAAGCCATAATAAATTAGTGCAAAAGCAGCAATATACTGTCTATGCAAATTTCAACAAATCCGTCATTTATAAATGCCAAAAATCCCAGTGTTACCCCGATCTAACAATACAATCCAATCAGCGCGCCCAAGAATATCATGTCCGGTCAATTACCATAACAAAAACAGTTCGGTTCGTAGTGTGGACTTTAGTCCGCTCCGGGATTGCGGACTAAAGTCCACACTACGAACCTATTTGAGATCGGTCAATTGACCGGACACGATATAACTCGGAGACGGTGGCCGATTAAAATAGTCGTTTTGTGCTATAAACCAGCAATCGATCCAGCACTTCAGTTTCCGTTTGCGGTTAGTAAATCCATTTTTGCTAAGCCCAAATACCGCACACCTTCGGGCGTCACGTCAAACCGGCAAGGCAAAACTTCCACACCTTCACTGATGGCCTGTCTGAATAATTGTCCGTAAAGGCGATCGGCATTATCGCCCGGAGCAAAATCCGTACAATCTCCGCGATTAATAAAATACAGCATTACAGCCCTCGAACCCTGTCGCACCACATCGATCAACTCTCTCAAATGTTTCTGTCCCCTCTCAGTAACGGTATCAGGAAATAGAGCTAATGTATCTTTAACCCAAGTTGTATTTTTAACTTCCAGAAAAATCTGTTTTTCCTCACCAGTCAGCCAAAAATCAACACGACTTTTTTTATCGATACCGTAAACAACCTCCGGCTGAATTAAACTGTAATTGCCCAACTCAGGAAACAATCGCAACTCCAAAGCTAATTTAATCGCTCGATTGGGCAGCCCAGTATTAACTCCCACCCAAACAGGCACAGTATCGCAAACTTTAATTAATTCCCAAGTATAAGCCAGCTTGCGTTTGGGATTGTCGCTAGCAGATAGTAGGACAGGATTACCCGGAATCAAAACACCAGTCATCGGGCCAGTATTCGGACAGTGAGCGGTGATAATTTCTCCCGAGTCTAATTCAATTTCTGCAAAAAAACGCTTGTACCGCTTGATGAGAATTCCGGGTAAAAGAGGAGGATATTTGTAAATTAATTCATTCATTAGTCATTAGTCATTAGTCATTGGTCATTAGTCATTAGTCATTAATTATCAGCATTTTGTAGGGGCGGGTTTAGCTAATAATATATGAAACAAATGACTAAAATAAAGGCAAAACCCGCCCTCTCATTCATTTATCTTGAATTACATCTGCGTTAATCTGTGTTTATCCGCCTCGCATCTGCGGTTGCATTATCAATCAAATTTTCCTGCAATCAGTCTATTCAAAAACTAACTTTGCTGAGGTTTCATCAACTGTTTCATCTGTGCTTTAAAAGCTTCCACAAGTTCGGGACTGGCTTGCGTTTGTTGCCAAGAAGGGCGGGAATTTAAGCGTTCCGACCAAGCTTGCAATTTGGGGTAATTGTCCAACGACACGCCTAGTTCGGGCAGCCAAGGCACGGAAACGCCAGCCACAACATCCGCGAGGGTAATCGCGCTGCTGCCAAAAAAAGGTTGATCGCCCAACAAATCCTCAAAAAAGCTCAGTACCGTTGCCACTTGCTGCCCAGCTTTTTCCAGCTTTTCCGCGTCGCCCGCGCCGCCGAAAGTCTGGCGGACAAAGGGACTCATTGCCGGTGTCAATTCGTTGACTGTGACCATTTGTACCATGCGGGCGATCGCCAAATCCTTAGCATCTTGCGGCAACAGTGCGATCGCGGGATACTTAGCTTCCAGATAATCAAGAATTGCCAGAGTTTCTATTAAATGAAAATCCCCATCAGCTAAAACAGGGACGTGGTGAAAAGGGCTAATCACTAAAAAATCTGGTTGGAATTGATCGCCGTTTAATTTGAGCGGCACTAATTCAAACTCAATCTCTTTTTCCAGCAAAGCAATCCAGACGCGGCGAGAGTTAGTAGAGAGGGGATTGTGATAAAGTTTTAGCACTGTCTAATTTCCTAATATTTTTTGAATTGACTTGTTTAAATCAACTCAAACAAATAATACCATGCAGTAGGTACACAAAGCAAGGTTTGTAGTAAGGACTTTAGTCCTGAATAAATTATGATGAAGGACTAAAGTCCTCACTACGAACCAGAAAGCAAGGTTTGTAGTAAGGACTTTAGTCCTAAATAAATTATGATGAAGGACTAAAGTCCTCACTACGAACCAGAAAGCAAGGTTTGTAATAAGGACTTTAGTCCTGAATAAATTATGATGAAGGACTAAAGTCCTCACTACGAACCTTGATGATACATCTACCTCATTCTTTGTTTCATATCCTTAGCAGCTAAAGCATAACCTCCATCAGCACCATCCACAAAATGCACTTGTCTTCCGCTGCGTTCAAACACCAAACAAGTCATCAACGCCCTGTCAGAAACGTGCAAACCGTAAACCAGCTTACCTTCAATGTAACTTTTTTCCAAATACTCCGTCAATTTCGATCGCTGCCGCCCATTCCCCGCAATTACCATCCTCAACATATCATCAAACTTGCGGTAATCCGTAGCTGCGATCGCACTATTTTTATAAACTCCCCAATCCACCTCTGCCGTCTTCACTTTAAAATTCATTAACAGCGCGCCTAAAGCCGTCTCTAACTGTATTTTCGATAAATACATCTGGCGTTCTAGCCAAGTACCACCGCTCGTCATAACTTGAGTTTCTTTAATCAGTTTGCTGCTATTTAATGTTAATTTAAGATTTTTACAATAAACAGGATTTAAATAATTTTCATGACCAAAAATGCGCTCTATTTCCCGCAACACACTTTTGTAAATTTGGTGGCTTTGCTGGCAATAATCATTTCGCACCATTACTAGCATGGTCACTATTTCCCCGTACTTGCTGGGAATATCTTGCCACCGACACTCCAAGCCGGAAAAATCTGCTTTTGCAGAAAGCCCTTGATTTTTGATGGTGTAAATATTGCCAGCAACAGGGTCTTTAATCAGATCCGTAGCATAGGTTAAACCGCCGCCCGTAAAAAGAGCTTGGCTGTAATTTTCCGAAACTTTCAACTTAGCTATTTTCACCCTATAATTAGTGTTCAGCAAAATCTTTACCGGCACTGCGCCAACTCGCAACTCAAGGTCAAAAGAGGTTGTCGCCAGTTTTTCTACCGCCAGCATTGCTGCTTCAGCAGCAGGTAAAAGTTGCGGCCCAATTAACAGAGAAGCGCCATCGCCACCAAACACAAACGGAATCTCTGTTTGGCCCGCGACGTTCAAAACAGCAACGATCGAACAAGCTCCCAATAAGTTAACATCTTTGTAGCGTCCGGCTTCCACCGCTTGTGTCGAACCGCGAATATCTGTGACAAGAATGTACCAGTCATCCGGCACATCAACAAAGTTTTTGGGTTCAGTAATATCGTAAAAATTATCGAGTAAAGGTAATTCGGAATAGAAATTTTCTGAATTCATGTTATGATTTTCCCGATTTGCTATTAAACTTAGTGAAGCCTTTTATCACTAGCATTTGTAACTATTTGTGTCTGAACCGCAGAAGCCCTCTCGTTCCCTAGCGGGGATTGCCGGCATTGTCGCAGTCGCCACTCTGATTAGCAAAGTCTTCGGGTTGGTGCGCCAAATTGCGATCGCCGCAGCCTTTGGAGTCGGTGTCGCCGTCGATGCCTACAACTACGCCTACGTCATCCCCGGTTTCTTATTTATTTTACTCGGAGGCATCAACGGGCCATTTCACAGCGCCATAGTCAGCGTTTTAGCCCGCCGCGACAAAAAAGAAGCTGCACCCTTAGTCGAAACTATCACCACCTTAGTCGGCGGCATATTGCTGTTGGTAACAATCGCTTTAATTATTTTTGCAGATCAGGCGATCGATTTGGTAGCACCGGGATTAAATAGAACAGCAGAAGGCTTAGAAATCAAAGCAATTGCTGTCCAACAATTTCGGATTATGGCGCCGATGGCATTACTTTCAGGCTTAATCGGTATTGGTTTCGGCACTCTCAACGCCGCCGATATGTACTGGTTGCCTTCGATTAGTCCTTTATTTTCTAGTGTTGCACTTGTCGGCGGTTTGGGGTTTCTCGCCCTGAAACTCGGAGACAAAATTATTCAGCCTGAATACGCACTAATTGGCGGCTTAGTGTTAGCTTGGGGAACTTTAGCGGGAGCAGTTTTGCAGTGGTTGGTGCAACTGGTGGCGCAGTGGCGGGCGGGCTTGGGAAAATTGCGTTTGCGGTTTAATTTTAAACGCCCCGGAGTACAAGAAGTAGTTAATGTGATGGTTCCTGCTACCTTGTCATCGGGAATGCTGCAAATCAATGTCTATACTGACCTATTTTTCGCATCCTACATCCCTCAAGCTGCATCTGCAATGGGCTATGCAGGCTTGTTGGTAATGACTCCTTTAGGCATTGTTTCTAATGTGATTTTAGTGCCATTTTTGCCGATTTTTTCTCGCCTTGCCGAACCTCAAAATTGGCCGGAATTAAAAGATAAAATTCGTCAAGCTTTAGTTTTGACTGGGCTGACGATGCTGCCGCTGAGCGCTTTAATGGTAACACTTTCCGGGCCGATCGTCCGCGTTGTTTACGAACGTTATGCTTTTAATCAGTCAGCATCGCAGTTTGTCACGCCCTTATTGATGGCTTACAGTATTGGAATGTTTGTGTATTTGGGCCGCGACGTTTTGGTACGGGTTTTTTACGCTTTGGGAGATGGAGAAACGCCTTTTCGGATCAGTATTATCAATATCTTTTTGAATGGTTTGTTTGATTATTTGTTGGTAGGAGCTTTCGGCGCACCCGGATTAGTTTTGTCTACGGTGGGAGTGAATCTTATTTCGATGATTATGCTTTTGTACTTATTAGATAAAAAGCTTGGTGGTTTGCCTTGGCGGAAGTGGAGTTTGCCCTTTTTGGGGTTAGCTTCTGGCAGTTCTCTAACTGCTTTCGTGTCTTTGGCTACTCTGCAAGGCTGTCAAAGAGTTTTGGGTACTGAAGGTTTGGTAATTCAATTGGCGCAGTTGAGTGTGGCAAGTGTGGCGGGGTTGGGAGTTTTTGTAATTTTTGTGAGTCAGATGAAGTTGCCGGAAGTTGATATGTTTGTCGATCGAATTCGCGGCCGTTTTGGCAAATAGATGGTTTTGAGCGATCGGCAGATTTTCGATTTACTTGCTGCGCCGTGAATCTGGATCTTGAACTTTGTCTAAAATTTCGCTTTCTGTGCGACGGTTGTCGGGCGCTTATATCTCTTTTTGGGTGAGTCAAACTCCCCCTTGGGAAGGGGGATGCGAGGGGCCCGGGACTCGGCTAGCAACGAGAGTTATTAGGGCTTTTAGTCCGATCGCGCTTTACATATTTCGCTGAAATTCCTCAAGGACATCCATCAACTGAACTTGACACTGCATCGGAATCAAATCTGCTAGCGGGACTTCTCGCTTCCCGCCGCCCAACTTGATTGAAATTCCTTGCAAAACTCCTTGAACTTTGTCAGTATCTAAATTGCCCTTTTCCAGCATCGGATAAAGTTGTTCAGCAACAACGGTATGCAGGTGGGCATCACGGAGATACAAATGCCACTTGGCAATGTCCATGTAGACATTTTCGCCGATTTCCGCGGCTAGGGATTCGATCGCCTGAGTAGTATTAGCCATATAAAAAAAGCAGAACGTTGTTTATGATCCGTCAAAAGAGTTAACCGATCGCCGACAACTGCCTTCAGCCAGAATCTTTGGTGAGGGGCGAATAATCGGCGATCGCAAAAATGAAAATCGCGTGGGC
>JBBSNU010000043.1:0-14510 GCA_038260455.1 Chroococcales cyanobacterium
ACATCATAGAGAGTGATGCGCGTACCTGAAATTGTCAGTCCGCGCTCTGTACGAATAATGATTGGTTGGTTGTTGGATACTGAAACCATACCCATAGCCTCTGAAACAGTCTAGGAAATAATCCGATCGTACCTTACAAATCTGTGATGTCGTGTTTGGAGAAACCTTTGAGCAAATCCACCACACTCTCCCTACACAAAATTAGCCGGATCTTGATCCCGCCGATTCTTCAACAGAATCGGAGAACCTTGGCCCTCACCCACCAAAGCCGCCGTTTCCTCCAACGCTTCCCTCAATCGCTTGGCCGCGTAAATTGACATATCGCGGGGCACATTCACGCGATCGCGCAAATACCGCAAAGCCGCATCAGAACCAGCCGGCGGCGTACAAACTTCGCCAGTCATCATCAAAGTTAAAGCACAACGCAAAGCCTCATCGAATAAGTTGTCATCAGCAGGATTGACTCGAACAATGTTGCGGTGATGCTTAATGACGCGGTGGAGTGCTTCCGCGCGGGAGGTTTCCGGTTCTGGATACATCACATCCGGGAGTCCAGCCCAAGGCCCATTATCCACGCGGGCTTTATTGAGCAGCATCTGGGGCTCGCCGTGTTCATAACAGCCGCCCATCTGAGGCGGTAAATCGTGGACGTGGGTGTGGAAGTCGCTTTGAGTGCCGCGATAGGTAGGGCGACTTTCCATCGCCGCAAACCAGTCAGCAAAGCGCGGGTTTTCTTCCCGCAGCGAGTAGCCTTTGTAGTAGTAAAGACTGGCATTCATCCGTTCGACGTAGGGCGTAAAGATCACATCCGCCGTGCCAAATTCATCGAGGAAATAAGGCCCCGGAGTGCGCGAGAGTGCTGCTTCCACTTGGGCGACAACGCTGGTGAATTGGTTGCGGTTGCGCTGATCTGCTCCGCCTGTACTGACGCGGCACAGCCAAGAGCACCAAGCACTAAACAGCAGTCGCTCTAGCCGTCGGAGAGGAAGGACTTGGGGGTGTTCCATCCCCAAACCCAAGGGGCCGAAAACTCGTTCCAGGGCGATTAAGATGTCATCGCTTTCGGTGATGATGCGGCCGTCTAGCTTGATCGCGGGTAGCATTCCCGATGGCACTTTGCGCTTGTACCAGCTTTCTTTTTCCCCATAGCAGAACATAGTAACTTTTTCAATGCGATAGGGGATTTGTTTTTCTTCCAGCCACAGCCAGATTTTCTGGCAATAGGGACACCACGCATGGTTATCGCGGTACAGCGTGACTCTCACGTCGGATTCGGGATGTCCAAAGAGGCGCAAGCGGGCTTGAGAGTTGGTTGGCCCGTTGGTGCGATCGACTTGAAAGTCTGTGAGTGCCTCTAATTCTGTCCAGCTTAGAGGGGCGAGGCGATCGGTGGTTGTCATAGTTGAATTCGGCTGATAATAATTAGGGCGATGTCTGGGGAGGGGGTGGAGCGTCTTGAATTTTGGTTAGTGCTGCTTGAATTTGGGGGGTGGCTAGGAAGTTTTGGGTGGCTGCAATTAAGCGATCGCCCCAGAGGTTTTCTTTGAGAAAATCTACAGTGGCATAACGTTTGTCTAATTTCAGGGCGGCTTCTCCCATTGCTAAACCTTTTTCTTTGTCGCCTTTGGTGTAGAGTGCTACTGCTAGAGCTAGCATTGGTTCTGCTGCTTTGTTGTCGATCGCGATCGCTTCTTGCCAGCGACGGATGGCGCTATCGACATCTCCGGTTTCGTATTTGACTAATCCGATGTTGTTGATAGCGGGCCACAGGTTTTTTTCTAAAGCAAAGGCTTTTTCATACTGGGCGATCGCATTATCAAACCGCTTGAGCTTGTAAAAAGCGTTGCCCAAATCAAATAATGCGCCCGGAGTGTCTGGCTTTATTTTCAAACCAGCTTGCAGGTATTCGGCTGCTTTCTCGTACTTCGCTTGCCGAAAGTAAGCTTCTCCCAAGACAAATTTAATTGAAGGATTTTCTGGTGCTAGAGATTGAGCTTGCCCCAAAGCTTCAATCCCTTTGTCCAACTCTTCGACTTGAAGGTACAAACTGCCTAACAAAGTCCAAGCTCGATCGTTCTTGGGGGCTAACTGTGTGGCGAGTGCCGCTCTGGGGATAGCGAGTTGGTACTGCTGGAGTCTGGCTAGTTGGACTGCTTCTTCAGCAAGACTCAAGGCTGTCTGTTCGAGTTGGGCCGAGTCGATTTGCAGGGTGTAAGGCAGGAGTGCCTGTGCGACAACGGGTTTGGGCATTGTCCCCAAAAAAAGCGCGATCGCCAGAGATATTAAAGAAATGCGATTAGGCACTGTACAGCCCCAGGAAAAAATATAATGGTTTCTCGATCGCCTATAATAACTCATATTTTTGAGTTTTGATATTGCTTCCTGACTCGCAACGCTTTGCGGTTTTCTGTTCAATTGTTCCCAGATTCTGTTTTGCACTCAGGAATAATAATTTTGATTCACTGCTTTTGAGAGGACTGAAGTCCTCACTACAAACCTCAAAAAATATTTATTTTTCGCAATTTTAGTGAGTTAATAAAGTCTGTTTGATACTGCTTTTGAGAGGACTGAAGTCCTCACTACAAGCCTAGGATATTTTTCATTTTTCGCAATTCGAGTGAGTTAATAAAGCCTGTTGAATTTCGTCTAACAATTGTGCTGCCGATAACGAATAAGGCAAAATTTTAGCCGATACTTCTTGCAGCAAAAAGTCGATTGCCTCGGATTCCGAATTTACAACCGACCGATAATCCCAGACTAAAATTGGCAGTTTTCCAGCCATTTCCCGCAGGTTCGAGAGCGCTTGCAACATAGCGGTTGATTCTGAGGGGGCATCTCGCAAGCACAGCAAAACTAAGTTAACGCTTTGATATTGCAACTGCTGCAAAACTTCTCTCCAGCAGGGTGCGATCGCCCCTCGAAATCCTGCGGTTTGGATGTACTGAATCAAAGCTTGAAAGTTGGGAGCAGAAAACTGGGAATTGGGCATGGGAATCTCGGCATTGGTCGATCGATCGCCATTTTTCAATTCTTGGCCCGGATTCTCCCCAGCCGCGCGGTGCAAGTCCGGTAAAGTCGAAATGTCAGCAAATAAAATGCTGGGCTTCCAACTCATGCCCGCAGCTACTTGAATCACTTGCCACAACGCAGACGCGCCCAAAGAAGTGCCTTCGCGACTGTCGCCAGCCAAACATGGAAATACCGACAATCCTTTGATTTGATTGGCCAGTTGCGTAGTTGCTGGATCTAAAGTCACCAAGGGGAGAGAACCCAAATTTCGAGACCGACTCAACTGTTCGATAAAAGCTAAGGGGTTTTGCAGTTGACTTGTACTGTCCAAGACGATCGCCGAAGGCCGCCAAATGCGGGCGAGGAGCTCTGCTTGGTCGAGGTCGTCTGCCTCTAAAACCCGGCAGTAGGTGGGATTTAGCAGTAAAGCGGAACCTTGAGATGAAGTATTTTGCGGGCTGAGCCACAACACGGTTAAAGAACTTCTCACCTTGTTGGTACTGGCATTACTGTGGCCGATCAAATCTGCCAGCAACCTTCGCAAAGCAGGTTCTTCGACCGGCAAGGTCAAAAAGCCTTCGGCGCGGTTGACAGAAGCCCGTTCTTTTTCGCCTCTGGTGGCTGTGACGATCGCCGGAATCGATCGGGTATCTGGATCGCTCTTGAGCAGCGTCAGCACGTCCCAGCCGGACAGCAGCGGCAGCAGCGGGTTGAGGAATATCGCTTCGGGACTGAACCTCCGGGCTTTTTCCAGGGCTTCGGTGCCGGAACGGGCGACTATTACTTGGTAGCCCAAACTGGAGAGGACGTTGGTTAAATCTTCGATGTATTTGGGAACTGCTTCGACTATTAATACTAAACGAGAGCGAGAATTGGCGATCGGATGCTGATATTTTGGTTTGAATAATTCTTCCTCGGCCAAAGCAGGCGATGGGGATTCTTCCCCGCAGTTTCCCGGAGGATTTGGTGGCAGCAGCAGGGTAAATTCAGAGCCTCGGTTTTCTGAGGAAATAAACGAAACGTCTCCGCCGTGGAGCCTCGCGAGCCGTTGAGTCAGTACCAGTCCCAGTCCGGTTCCTTGAAAGCGCCTGGTAAGGGGGCTTTCAAGCTGTTGGAATTTTTGAAAGATCAGGTGCTGTTTGTCAGCGGGGATGCCGATGCCGGTGTCCCAAACTGTGAAGGCGAGCCAACCTTCCCAAACATTTACTTTCAATCCGATTTTGCCGCCGGCTTCGGTGAATTTTAGGGCGTTGGCAAGGAGATTGACGAGCATTTGTCGCAGTCGCAGTTCGTCGGCAATCAAATAGCTCAGTCCAGGTTCTATTTCTAGTGTAAATTCTATTTTTGCTGACGGTTCTGCGTTTGCTTCGCCGTTTGTTTTGCTAGGCTCGGAAGGGGATTTTTCTTCTTGCTGTTGCAGTTGTTTTGCTTGTTCAAAGGCTCTTTTGCAGGTGGCTGCTATTTCCACAGATTCGGGAATTAATTCGAGCTGCCCGGTTTCCATGCGGGTTAAGTCTAAAATGTCGTTAACTATTGTCATCAAATGCCGTCCGCTTTGATGAATTAGTTTGGCGTAACGTGATTGCCGATCGTTGAGTTCTCCGATCAATTTATCTTTGAGGAGGCTGGACAAACCGAGGACGGCGGTGAGCGGGGTTTTGAGTTCGTGGCTGATGCAGGATAAAAATTCGTCTTTTAGTCGGTTGAGATGGATTAAGTCTGCGTTTTTTGCTGCTAGTTCTTTGGCGACTAAATGTTCTTCGGTGACATCTTGTCCCATGACTAAAATTAGCTGGTCTCCGAGTGGCTGTTTGACAAATTGCCAGATCCGTTCTTGACCTGTTTGTACCGGGCAGTCGCAAATGTATGTGTCTGGTTTGCCTGCGATCGCGCACCACGCTGGAGCGGTTAAGGTTGATGGGGAGGCTGCCGAGTACAGGGGTAGGGGGCAACTGGTGGCTGCGGTTGCATCCCGCGCGGCGAAGCTATCCTGCAGGGAATCGCCCGATCGACTTGCTCCTACTAAGCTCATGCACTCAGAGGTGATGGCCTCGAATTGCACGTTCTGGTATTCGCTGGTTACATGGCTTGGTTTGTGGGACGAGTGTTTGCCCAAATTTGCTGCTGGTTCTGGAATGGGTTGAGGCCCGGCTCCCACCAAAATCCGCCACGCTGCGTTTTGACTGACTATTTGTCCGCTGGGGGTTTGCAATCTCAGCGGTAGGGGCAGTTTTTCTAGGAGTTGGACTAGGGAGTTGAGGTTTTCTGAGGGTTTCAATCCTGCTTCTAAAAAGCGCCCTTTGCCCTCGGCGGTGGCTAGCGCCGAGGAAACGGGTATTAATTCGATTTCTTTGACTGCTGTTGACCCCGCCTGACTGCTGCTGTTGAATGCGGCGATAAATTGCAGCAGGCTCAGGCTCTCTAGCAGTCCTAAAAATTTACCGCTGGCATCTGTAAGGGCGATCGGGCTTTTGGAGAAACCGCCGATGGTTTGGCTGTGGGCTGGGGTATTGAGTTTTTCTTTTTGCAGGTACTGCCAGAATTCACTGACACTCTGAGCTGCGGATACTATTGTGATGGGTTCGATCGCGATCGAGCTTTCCGACAAAAGTTGATCTCCGTCGTTTGTGCGTGAGTCCGCTCCCGTCCAAAGGCTGCGGAGGTAAACTAATCCTAGGGGCTTTAGCTGTTCGTTGACTACTGCGACGCGATCGCAATTTCCCTCGCTGAAAATCGACCGCAGCGATTCTAGTGTCGCTGTCAATCGGCACAGCGGCACTTGCTCGATAAAATTCTTGAGACTGGGGTTAGTGGTTGGCATAACAAACCTGAGATCCTGCTATTTATAGCAGTAATATTTTTGATTCCCAATGTATCTGCGGATTTCTGTATCTGGATCTTATATTTATTTTATATCAGTTCGCTATCTGGCCCCGGAGCGCGATCGGTAGGAGCGAGTTCTAGACCTGCACCTGATTTGAGGCGACTAGCAATTATTTTAAGGCTTAAGCTTAATTGCAGAAATCAAGCTCAGGGTGCTTGACGCAAAAGCAAAGGAGTGCACTTTTAGTATCCCTATGTTACAGATTTTATCATCTATTTTGCCATTAAGATTAGTTACAATCAATGTTGAGATCAGTGTGATTGTGTAAACAAAGTTTTCATAGTTATTTTAGATTTTAGACTCCTAGTCTAGAATTCTAGAAAGGAATATACGGGATTGATCCCGCCAGATGGGAAGGTAAAATAGCAGGGATAAGATAGGTTATAGGACAATAAGGTTCAGCTCGGAATAATCTGAATCCTAAAAGATACCTGTATCTCGCATTAAATCGTGAAATTAAATTATTTTAAAAGTGCTAAGTAGAAGTCAAGCGCAAAGTTGGAAGAAGGAAGAACTGAGATATTGCAACTGTGGCAAAAACCGGAAATAGAACCTAATATCTAGCATTTACACATCTATTTCTCGCTCAACAACCAGGTTTTATAAGTTGATTGAGAATGGTGCAAATTATCAGAAAAATAGAAATGGAAGCCGTCAAGCGTGAAGTCAAAAAAAGACATACACAGCAAGATTTTTTGCTGGCGGTATTTGAGGTTTAATTAAGTAGGTTTACTTCACTCAACTGTATTGTTTGAATGCGTGGGAGTTGTTGAAAAAATCCCACGCATTCAAGCACAACTGAAATGCGGCCATATCGGTGAATCTTCAATGCCCCAATCGATTTACGGCAGCCAGCGGGGATGATAACCGGCAAAGGGAAGTTCTTCGGGCTGTACTTTTGCGGGAGAACCGTCTGCGGATATTTCTAATAAGGGTAGCACCCAGAGGCGGCTGCTGGCGATCGACTGTCCGCCCGAGTTGCGGGGACTGTCTCCTGCTGAGGGTTTGGCTGATGTGATTAATTGGTCGAAAATTAATGCCAGCCCGTCAGGAGATAAGCTAATTTGGGTATCTAATTGGTTGGGCAAAATTAGCAGCGGTTTGATGGTTCCTACCAAACGAGTGCCCTCTTTTTTGAGGTCGATGGCGGCGATAAAAGGCTGTTCTTTGTAGCTTTCTGTTTCGAGGCGTTGGGCTAACAAACAGTAAAGACGCTGGAATTGATTGTCTTTGTTTTTGCGCGGGTCGAAATAAACGGAGATAATGCTGCCGGGAATCCGCAATATTTCTTGTTCCACACCTTGGTTGTCTAAGATGAAAAGCGATCGAGTAAAATCAGCGTTGTATTTAACATAGGCGGCGGCGGAGTTGTCGCGGGCCATTCCCAATACTTGTTCGTATTTTGGTAAAAGTTCTACTGGGTCTGCTTCTGGTGTGAGGGGGACGATCGCTAATCCTTGTGTTTGAGATATTACCACCGATTTGCTGTCGGGCCGAATCATAAAATCTCCGCCTTGTTGATTTTCCAATGGTCGGGGCGGTAATTTTTCTTCCAGAATCCAAGGGCTGAAATCGCTTGGATTGCTGCGGTTGACGCGCTGGATAATGATGATTTTTCCGTCTGGTGAAAGGTCAAATTTTAGGTTTTGGTAATCTTTGGAGTCTAGTAGTTTGTCGATTCTACCTGCTGGCTGTTTTTGCTGGGGTTCTTCTCCGGGGGATTGGGGATTGAGGCCGGTGGTGACTGTAAATAGTTCTTGATTTAGCGTGCCGCGAGTACGGGCGATCGATCGATCTGTGGCTGAGAATAAAATGCGATCGCCGCCGGGATAGGGTTTAAAATCGGTGACAACCAAATCTTTGGGAGTCAGGGGTATCGGTTTCGATTCGCTGCTGGAGAGGTTGACTAGCATTAATCTGCTTTCTGTTTCGCCTTGAACGCCGATATAAGCAAAAGCTCGATCGCGAGTGCGAAAGGAACTGCTAAACGGCTGCATTGGCGTGCCTTTATATTGGTTGTTTTCTCCGAAATACTTGTCCGTTGCACCAGCGAGTTTTAATGTGTAGGTAACGCCGTAGGGTGCGGGATCTTTGAGGGTGTAAGCCATGCGCCGTCCCGCCCAACTAAATTTACCGGGGAGGGGGGGTTCTAGCTTTAAGTTTTCCTCAACGGTGGAGTGGTTCATCGGCCGAAAGAAGGTGAGGATAAAGCCGGTATCTCGCGCGCCGATTTGTTTGTTTTCCCAGCTAAATTCTCGCACTCTGGGCGCTGTGCGATCGCCGCTCAGCAGCAGCAGTCCGATTAAGACGCTCAACATTAACATCAGGAAGATCGCCACGCGGTCGATCGGGTGTTTGAACGGCAGAATACCGAAGAATGAAGGATTAAATTTTTTGTTAAAAATATTCACAAATTTTTCTCTCCTATTTCTGGTGAAAAATCACTGCCCAATTTTCCCTCTTAAATTTTACATTCCCAGGCGCACCCCAGTTCAAAAACCCAATTTCTCGATCGGAGTTTCATATCACTTCCGGTCGATTATCATAACAAAAACAGTTCGTAGTGCGGACTGAAGTCCGCACTACGAACCAATCCGAGAACGATCGAGCGATCGCCACCGCGTCCAAGACGACTAATAATTCTGACGGCTACTTAGCTGAGAAGCATTATTTCACGAATCCTTGACGATTGCTATATTGGAACTCTGATTAACCGCTGACAGTGTATAGGGCGATTCCGGTTCGGGATATAACTTAGAATATTTGCTATCGTAATGCCTGACCTCAAAATAGTTTAAATTTGACGGGTGAGGCTTATAGATGGAGAAACATTCCAAAAGACAAAAAGTGGCTGCACTCTCTAAATGCCCGACATCCACTATTTGATTTTTGAAGAAACGACCTGATTTAATCCAGTGTTTCATCTGCTTTCTTGACAAACAGTAAAATGCTGAATGAGGATTGTTAAACTCAGCAAATTTTACACCTTCTATCTCTACACTAGATAGCTTGTTTATTACCAATGGGTGCGTTATCGTCAAATCAATATATCTCTTCGTTCCTTGATACATTTCATAACGATTTGGGTAAAGAATAGCATTCTCATACCCGCTTGTTCGGTTAAATTTTTCTAATTTTTCTAGCGTGAAAGCATCGGATAAAATAATGTCATCTTCTATGAATAAAAACCAGTCAAATTCTTCTACTTTTTCGACAAATTCTTCCTGAAGCCTAAACTCCACAAACATCGGGTCGCATTCTGGATCTTCTTGTATCTGAATGCACTTAATTTGATATTCAGGTAAATACGCTGTAACGTGCCTGTTCGGTAGAGTTTGGATCGCAATAGTCAGGTCGCAATGAGCAAAACTCGCCAACAGTCCATCTATTGTATGCCTGAGTCTTTCTATTTTTGCTGCCCCTTTTTCTGGATTTTCAGATTCTTCAACTGATGTAATGTGTGCGACAGCAGCAAAGATTTTGGGGCGTTCTTTGTCTGGCTGTTCGTTTTCTTTGAATATATTTATGATGGTTGTTTTTTGATAAAACAGCATCATTTTAATATACCTAGTGAACACTCGAAATATTTCTTGTAACAAAGCAATTTGTAAAAAGATAAAGTGCATTACTTTTCTTTGTACTGATTTTTCGGCTGACATACAGACAATCTCCTTTTTGTTTACTGAAACAGTTGATTGATAGGTACTAAATCCATCGGTGATATTTTATCGATAGGTAGCCCCCAACCCAGCAAATAAAATCTAACACAAAGTATGCTTGCTAGCACCCCTAAGAACAGTGCTGTCAATTGGATATCCTCCCAAAAACAAGTTAACCCTTCTTTCCAAAGACCGTAGCTGGTTACTAAATAAGTAGGAATGTCACCGACAGCTACAGCAATCACAGCACCTAAATTACCAAAAAAATGATATCCGACCGGGATGCCAATAGTGATACTCAAGAAAGTTACCAGATTGCCCATAGCTGGATACTGAGATTTGCCGACCGCTAACAAACAAGAACCCATCAAATTGTGGAGAGTAGTGTGCCAGATACCTAAAGCCAAGATTGGCATTATCCAAGATGCTGCTATGTACTCTTTCCTGTACAATGTTAAAATGAGCTGATCTCCAAAGCTTACAAAAATTGCTAAGCCTATGGCTAAAGGTATCAGGATTAAGTTGCGGTTTTTAATGATTTTAGCGCGCAATTCCTCACGAGGCAAGTCTGCTAGCATCGAAATAGAGGGGAAAATTACCCTACCTCCTAGGGCGATGATCACTTGGCGCGGCATATCGCCGAGGGTAAAAGCGATACCGTAAATGCCCAACATTGTTAAAGTAAAGATTTTCCCTAGAACTAAGCGATCGGCTTGAGAACACAGAAAAAATAACATCGTAGACAAAAATATCCATTTTCCATAAGAAAATATTTCTTTAGCGGCTTCTTTATCCCAAGCGAAGCGGTTTGACTGGCCGCGAATCAAAAAATGGCTCCATACTAACTCTATTATAGCGCCAGTAAAACCGCCGAGGAGGATGGCCCAGATTGTGGGATGGAAAAAGGCCCATACAACCATCACTGTAGTAGAAATTGCCTGTATCCCCAACTCAAAAAGCACTACTTGCTTGACGCTCATTTTGCGTTCGAGGGTGGATACGGAGGTGGATTTGAACCCTCCTATTAGGGTATTTATACTTATGCAGGGAATCAACCACAGGAGACGGGGTTCTTCATAGAATTTAGCAACTGGCCAGGTGATTGCAATTAAACACAACCAAACAAATAAGCTGCGAAGAACTTGCATTGTCCAAGCGGTGTTGAAAAATTCAGGCTCCTCCCCGCGCTTGTTTTGAATGATGCTCGGGCCCAGACCTATGTCTGTGAATAGGTTGACGCCTGTGATGAAAACGTAGGCTAGACCCACCAGACCAAATAGTTCGGGCAAAAGCAGGCGGGTCAAAATTAGGTTGCTGGCAAATCGGATAATTTGACTGCTTCCATAGCTGGCGATCGTCCAGAATGCGCCTTTGATGGCTAATTTTTTTTCGGATGACATATACTCTAAACTTATTTCCTAATTATGAGTCTAGTTGCTGAATTTGCCGTTGGCAACTTCTACAGGATACTGCAGCCATTTTTTAGCGAACTTTACCATATCTTCATTTTCTGATTGTAGGACGGGCCCGACGCACATTTTACAATCAGGAAGATAAAATTTAACCTACAACCAGCTCCAAATCTAATAATCATAAGGGTTTTTGGGTTCGGGAATTGGTTTGAGGGAGGATGCTTGAATGATTAATTTGCGCTTACCTTGTAGTTCTTCTACGATTGTTTCTCCTTCTATTTCTAGCCAACTGTCTGGGGGAAAAGAGGCGCGGCTTTGACCGATCGCTAATTTGACCGGCAACCCGATCGGATAGGCATCGGCCGCGCAGCAGGTAATGATAAAACGCCCGATCCACATATATTGTTCTGCTATTTTGGGCGGGTGAATCACAAATCCTTGAACCTTGACTTTTTGACCTCTGTATGTATCTGGCTCGGGATTAAAATTTAACAGCCGCACCCATTCGACGAGCGATCGATTTTCGGGTTTTGTAGTATTGCGAAATTCTTGTGGTTGCAGTCTGGTGATGGGCAGGGATTCGGTGAGGCCTCGTTCCAATGCTGTCTGGCTGGTAAATGTGCGGGGTGTTACTGCTAAACCGATTAATGCGACGCTCAGCATTAAGGTGCTGCCGATGCTGGGGGGAAATAAAGTAATGTGTTCAACTTCTGTGATTCTGAGAGAGTTGTTTGCTGGGGATGTCCGCAATTGTTTGTTGGCGCGATCGACTTTTAATAGTTCCCAAATTTTAAATCCGCCAATCACCATTAAGCCGATTCCTCCCGCGACAGTCAAGCCAAAGTAATTGGGGTGAATCAGAATGCTTAATTTGCCGGTAATCCAATATTTGAGGAGCAATATTCCCCAGGCTAGGATAGCTAGGGCGTCCAGCCAAGGGCTAAGTTTTTTAAGATTCATATTTTGAAGGAAGAAGGAAGAAGGAAGAGGGAAGAAGGAAGAAGTCATTAGTCATTAGTCATTAGTCATTAGTGCTGTCCCCCCCGAGCGAACGTTATTAGTGCTGTCCCCCGCCGAGCGAACGTCCAACGTCATCAGGAAGAGGGAAGAGGGAAGAAGGAATTGCTTGTTACCATGCTCTGCCTGGTAAGGTAGATCCGGAGGCTCTGTCTCCTGAGCTCGCAACTTACAGAACAGAAGACTGTAGGAGGTGCTTAAGTTATTAACTTTTCGATCCTTAGCTCATTTTTTAACCTAAATATAAGTTGACAGCGAGGGTCATTAAAAATGTTAGTTGAGCAGCCAAGACAATTAAGTAAATTACGGCTCGACCTTTAAAAATAGAGAGCATTAAACCGATGCCTTTGAGGTCAATCATCGGGCCGAAAACGAGAAAGGCTAACAGCGAACCGCTGGTAAATGTGGCGGCAAAAGACAGGGCAAAAAAAGCATCTACTGTAGAACAAATCGATACGACTACGGCTAATAGCAGCATGGCGAGAATCGAGGAAACGGGGCCTTGACCGAGGTTGAGAATTAGTTCGCGGGGTGCGCCAACTTGAATGATGGCGGCGATCGCGCTTCCGATGACCAAAACTCCTCCCAACTCCCGCAACTCCTGTACCATACTATCTAAAAGCAGGCGCAGACGCTCTCTAGAAACGGGGTGAAACATCGAGGAAGGTTTCGAGGTTTTGTCTGTTTTGCCTGTTTGTAAAGGCTTCCAGTCATCTTTTAGCAAAGATTCGATCGGCACTGCACCCCCCTGACCGAGCATAAATGTTCCCGACTGCAACAGTAGCGGAGTGTTGGCTTGGGCGAGGTTTTTTTCGGAAAACTCTGGTTTTGGGAGGGGAATCGCGCGGGCTACAGAGGGGTGTAGCAGAGGCCGCAAGTCTGCTTGGGCGCTGAACACCCAGCCGATGATTGTGGCGATAAACAGAGAAAAGACTACCCGCAAAACTACAATTTCTGGCTGATCGCGAAATGCTGTCCAAGTCGCCCAAATTACCACGGGATTGATGGTGGGGGCCGCAAGTAAAAAGCCGATCGCGAATGGTGCGGGCACTCCCTGCATCAACAACCTGCGGGCTACGGGCACGTTACCGCACTCGCACACGGGAAACAAAAAGCCAATCAAACTGCCCATCAAAGCCCCCAGCAGCGGGTTTTTGGGGATGCGGGATACGAGTTTGCGTTCGTCTACGAACCCCAGCAGCAAACCTGAGAATAAAACTCCCAGCAGCAGAAAAGGTATTGCTTCTACTAACAAGCTGAGAAAAATGGTAAAAGAATTGTTTAACTGATTCGTTATGGCTGGTTGCATCGATCGCCTACTGATAAATTGGTATTTAGTTTCACGTATTTGGCGGACTCCCTGTCGATCATACCTTCTGCACAGCACTAAGTTTAAAATTCCGTTGAAACTTTTTGGCGATCGTCCTCAATGTTATAGCAACCATTAAAAGTTGCAAATTCCAGCGCCGGACACGGCAATGTCGGATCCCTAGCAATGGTCGCCTATAATCTCTATATTTCAACACGAGAATAATAGTCGTTAAAATTAATTTTATATTTTTCCTATCAATCGGATAGTTTTTAATTTAATTGGCGCGAATTATGACAAAGATTCACAAAAATCTAATTAGTTAAAATGTCGCCAAATAGTTCGCAAAATTGACCTTTTGCAACAAACAAATCATGAAATTGGCAAGCTTGTTTAGACAACCAGACTCTATTGAGAAACCTAGCGGGGGTATTTGATACCATTTTTCTAAAGATGTGCTGATGAAGTCTTAGCCCCCCCGAACTCGCGGGGGGGTTGGGGGGGTAATATCTAGCGCTACTTTATAAAATTGGTATGAGAATCGCGCAATTATGATTTTCCTGTATCATCCAATACGGTTCACTTAAGACTATTTATGCCCCGGAGATCCCCCTAAATCCCCCTTAAAAAGGGGGACTTTGATCAATTTCTTGTCCCCCCCTTTTTAAGGGGGGTTAGGGGGGATCTTTCTTAAGTAAACCGTATTGCTGTATCATCAATTAATGATAATTTTCCGTACATTCGGGTTATTGTTAACAACAGGTTAAGGTTTTGGCCCAAGGTTAACTAATAGTTAAATACTCCAAATAACCGTTAATACGCATCAAGCCGATATAAAATAAAGTCAGGCATAATTACCAAGGCGCATCTATCTCGGTCATCCTCAAACTTGCCTAATACTTGGAGTGGTAAAATCCCATTTGCCACAAACAGTTTTTTGTGTAATTTAAAATGCCGTTTGCCAGAGGGATGTCGGCCAAAGCACTCATACCATTTTTCAAAAATGTGCTGATGAAGTCTGAGCCACCCCGCGAGTTCGGGGGGGTTGGGGGGGGGTAATATCTAGCGCTACTTTATGAAATTGGTATCAGCTACTCACCGACTGAGCTTTGGTAACTGAATGTCTGCTGGCAAATAAAAACCCAAAAAAGCGTGCTGATGAATTTATGTTAAATACTTCCTGCGTAGAAAGACCAGTCCAACCCGCGTCCGAAGCTGAC
>JBBSNU010000044.1:0-14507 GCA_038260455.1 Chroococcales cyanobacterium
ACTCGCTGTACGAGTATTTTTTAGTTGTTTTTCTAAAAATTCTACACTTTCTTCAATTGTGATTTTTAAACTACGAGCCATAAAACGCACCATAAACGCTATCTCTATATTATATGCAGCTTCACATAAAATTGGTATAAGAGCTCGCGTATTGTACGCAGGAGCGAGATCTTAAGCTCGCACTATAATAAAAAAATGCTTTTTGCAAAACTGAGATGCTCCCGATTAAGAGGCGATCGCAATTTTGCCAACCATCCCCGCCTCAGTATGTCCCGCTACGGTACAGCGAAGGTTGTAGCTTCCCGATTTCACCGGCACAAACACCCATTCGGCTACAGCGCCCGGTTTCAGTTCTAATTCGTGAATACTTCCTTTAATTTCCACCTTACCAGCTTCAACTTTTTGAGTCCAACTCGCATCACCAAAGTTTTTAGCTGTAAAATAATGTTTCTGGGAACTATGATTTTTCAGCACTAATTTATAGCGTTTTCCCGATTCAAATTCTAGCAGATTGGGAAAAAATTTGAGTTCCCCAGTTCCGCTGCCCAAACTAACACTAATTTCGATGATTGGTTGGCGTGACAAATCGCTAGCATTGGCAATTGTCGCAGGGATTGAGATAGCGCCTAAGCAGAGAATTAGCCCTAAAATTAGCTTTAAGGTTTGTGGGAACCGCTGGCTGTGGTTAAATTGCACTAATAGCGAACAAAATGATTTGAACATGAGATTAATTACTGTTGAATGTTGAAGGTTGATTATTGTCAATTCCGGTTGTATCGGAATGATTTAACCACAGAGGGCGCAGAGAACGCAGAGGGGGAGAAGAGGGAGATGAGTGATTCTGATACAACCGGATTTGAGATCATTGTAGAATCCAAAATCTAAAATTGCTTGGTTTGCCAAACTTCATCCCAAGGCCCGCCGCCAACTTCCAAACCAGATAAAGAACTTTGAGCATCTAAAATAATTTTATAACGCTGCTTGCCATTGCGATCGACATTTCCCCCCAAAAACTCTCGCAGTTGCAAGCGCAATTCGCCATGCGTCGTATCCCGGCAGCAAAAAGCCATACCTTTTTCTGTGGGAGTTCGCACATAAGTACCAGAACTGTTTGTAGTGCCAATTAACTCAACTTCAAACTGACTGTTTCTCGCCTGCATTTTCCAGCTTCCCCAAGGTTCAATATTCCAAGTAACTTGAGAATTCCAAGGCACAAATTCGTAAAATTTGCCTCGGTAATGCAGACAAATCATTGCCACCGATTCCATCCACCACAGCACGCCCCGCTTGCCGCCGCCAGCAGTTACAGCTAAATCGCTTTCGCCTTGAAAACAATTGCAATTAATCCAAAACCACTTTTGCGGAAAATTACCGCCCCAGTTTTTTTCGCTGTAAGCGGGAGCATCTGTAAATTCGTAGCGTTCGCCGTTCCAATCTATCCACCCCGTGGCTAAACCGTGAGCCATTAAAATTTGCCATCCAGGCTCAAATACGGGTAAAAAAGATAGCATTCCCGCTGTAGATTTCTGGAGTTCCTGAGAGTTTCCCCAGCCGTAAACTGGTTTAATTTCGTACTGCCAAAAACAGTGGCCGCCACTTCCGGGATCGTGCAAATAACCTTGATTCAAGGTAGCAGTAGCTTGATAGCCTTCTTCTACGTGACTGTCGAATATTTGCGGCTCTAAATATTCTGGTTTAATCTGTAAATCAGTTTTGCCCCAATGTCCGAAACCCAAGCTTTCTCGGTGCGCCCAAAACTTTTTTACATCGGGGAAGGTGCGGCACAAATAGCTATCTTTGGGGCCGAGAATTTGGGCTGCACCGCCGCTGTATGGTTGACCGCCTCTGGGGTCTTCGATGGAATACATGAAGGCAAAGGATTGTCCGTGAATTGGTAATGTTATTCGGTAGTACCAGCCTTCAAAAAAGCGCCGGGAACTACCGTCCCAGTGGTAGCCGCTGTGAGGAGTTTCAATATTTTTGAATTTTGAGTGTGTATTTGACATAAAATTACCAATAGTATGACAGGGAATTGACGGATAACTGTTTCTTCCTTCTTCCTTCTTCCTTCTTCCTTCTTCCTTCTTCCTTCCTTTATGTCTTTAGCAGTTTGGCGATCGCCCTTAGCGCGAGCTCTCCACCGTAACCGCAGTCTTGCTTTTGCTCGCTACTTGCAATTAGCAACCGTTCGCGCCACCGGGCGTCCGGCTAACCGCACTGTGGTGTTTCGAGGTTTTTTGGAAAATACTAATCAGTTGAAGTTTATTACTGATATTCGCAGTCAGAAGGCTGAGGAAATTGACCTCTATCCTTGGGGGGAGATTTGCTGGTATTTCCCTAAAACTCGGGAACAATTTCGGATTGCTGGACAACTGATTTTGGTGCGGCAAGACGATCGAGATTCCGAGTTTTTTACAGCGCGCCGCACAGTTTGGCAGGAGCTTTCTGAGGCGGCTCGATCGCAGTTTGCTTGGCCTGCACCGGGGGAAGATAAGGCTGATGCTGGTGCTTTTGATTCTGCTTCCCCAGATGCTCACGAGCCGCTGCCTAATTTTTGTTTGCTGTTGTTGGAACCGGAAACGGTGGATTTTTTGGAGTTGCGGGGAGAACCGCAGAACCGATCGCTTTACGGGCGCGATGGAGATGGAAATTGGTTTGTGCGATCGGTCAATCCTTGAAAAAGAAGTCAGTAGTCAGTAGTCATTAGTTATTGGTTATTGGTTATTGGTTATTGGTTATTGGTTATTGGTTATTAGTTATTGGTTATTCGTTATTGGTTATTGGTTATTCGTTATTGGTTATTCGTTATTGGTTCCAATGCCCAATGCCCAATGCCCTGTTTGGCCAATGCTCAATGCCCAATGCCCAATGCCCAATGCCCAATTCAAATTTTAGATGCCGGTGCCGTCGAAAAATTCTTGAATTGCTTTATCTTTTAACTGACAAGCGGCGGCAACTTCGGTTTTTTCAGCTAGGGCTACATTGTTGGTTTTGTTTGAAGTTTGAAATGCTGAATGGGAATTGGGAACAGAAGTTAAGGAGACAGATGCTTGAGGAACCAAACTTTTTACTTGCTGTTCGAGGGATTCGATGCGATCGAGCAAAGAGCGAATTACCACAGCTTCCGAATCCGGCAAACTACCGTGTTCTAGGGGATTGACGCGCACTCCCGATCGATATACGATGCGGCCGGGAATCCCTACCACGGTGCAGTCTGACGGTACATCGCGCAGGACGACGGAACCTGCGCCGATGCGAACGTTGTTGCCAATTTGCAGGTTTCCTAGTACCTTTGCCCCGGCGCCGACAACTACATTTTCGCCGACGGTAGGGTGACGCTTGCCGCTTTCTTTGCCTGTGCCGCCGAGGGTGACACCTTGGTAAATTAGGGCAAAATCGCCGATTATTGCTGTTTCGCCGATGACAACCCCCATACCGTGGTCGATGAAGACGCTTTTGCCGATCGTTGCACCTGGGTGAATTTCTATTCCTGTCAAAAACCGAGCAATGTGGGAAATCAAGCGGGGGATGAAGGGAAGTCCCAGTAAATAAAGCCAGTGTGCGAGGCGGTGCAGCACTAGGGCCTGAAGACCTGGGTAGCAAAACAATACTTCCAGCCAGTTGCGAGCGGCTGGGTCGCGATCGAAAATTATACTGAAGTCAGCTCTAAGGGTATGAAGCACTTTCGGAGTTCCCAATTTTGGTTAAACACGCCACTTTCAATTTTACAATTTTACTCGATCGGGGAAGTTAGATCGTGTTCGGTCGATTGTCACAACACAAACGGTTCGTAGCGCGGACTTAAGTCCGCAACTAATCTAGCGGACTTAAGTCCGCACTACGAACCAATCTAATCGAACGGACATGATATTAGCGATCGGGCGATCGGGGAGTGGGATATTGGGGGAGTATGTCACGATGCAGAATATTTTAGCGTGTCCATCCCACAGCGTGGCTGCGTTCTATTCCTGTAGTGAGATTGTATAGTTAGACTTGGCTCCGGCTTCGAGAGTACCGACCCAAATTCTGTAAGATCCTGCTTGCCAGTCTGAATCAACAATGCTGGCATCTTTATTCTGACCTGTATCGTCTCCGCAGCGCACGCTGTTACCGGGGCCTTGTACGACTAAGGTTGTGTCCTTCCCTCCGCTGTTGACTTGGATTGCGAGTTTTGAAAAGTTTTGCTGCAAGACTATGATGTGGTCGGGGGTAGGAGTGGCAAAGCCCAAACATTTGTTTTTGTGGCGATCGGTGTTGGCAATGGCAGAGAGAGAGTACGATCCGCCTGTGGAACCTCTCAACATTGCTGTTGGGGAGTCAAAACCTCGCGATAAAGTTAAAGTGCCGAAGTTTGCTGTTTCTGCTAAAACTGGTAGGGCGGCGATCGCGCCGATCGCAGCTAAGAGCGCACTGTTTTTGAAATGGACTGGCCGATCGAACCACATGGCAATACTCCTGTGTCACAACTTAAAATTACAACTCAGAATTTACTCGTCTGAGTCCCAAGAATCGGAACTTGGAGAGTTTAGTCCTGTCGATTGATTTGCTGAATTTTACGGTGATTATCCGCACAATAGAAATAATCGCGCTTGGTGATCACGTTTTGGTAAAATCAAAGAGATCGGTATTGCACCGTGTCTGGTTCGTTTGAGTGGTGATATATCGACCACTCAATTAAGACAAACCAGCGTCAAAACCAAGACGTGAAAATAGGTGTTTAAAGCGTTATAGGCTATTGCCTATAACTTTGAGGGATTCCTCCTTTACCGCTTGCGGCAAAGCTATCGTTACACATTCATCATTGTTCAGCAGTGTTGAGATGTGTTCAGCGTAAATGAATCAGGAAGAACAATTTTGGTTTAATTGAGTGAAAAACCTTGTGGATTTTGTTCCTGATTTCTATCATCGGAACCGATCGTGTGCGATCGATCGCCCTAGCTCGTGCCACTCCGACTTCTGCCACACGCGATCGGCTCACATCCGAAATTATACGCTCTCAAGAGGCTCGATATGATAATTTTGGCTTTGCTGTTGACGATCGGTTCCCTATTGACATGGGCTTTAATAATGTTACCTGTCGATATATTCGGCTGGCTCCACTTTCCTAATTGGCTGAGCCTGATCTTAATTGTGCTGGCTATTTCTTGGTGCTTGGACGATTAGTCAGCAGTCATGAATTATTAGTGATGAGTTATTAATCAAAAGCCAAGGATCGATCGTTCCGCTGCGCCTAACTGTGAAGGCCGATCGCCCAGGTCTCATGCTGTATACTGCACAATTGACAATCAAGAATCTAAAATCTAGGATTTGACATCTACCTATAGAATGATGCAACGACAAATTTATTCGCTCTCGGAATTTCGCTCTTCAGACAAAACTCTGGGGGAAACTCCCAAGAAACAGTCGCGTCCGATGCACAGGGCGATCGTATTAATGCTGCTGGCAACCGCTTTGCTGAGCCTGCACGCTAGTCGTCTGGTGGAATTGCAACTGGTACAAGGGAAGCAAAACCGAGAACGAGCCGAAAACAATCGCGTTCGCCTAGTGCCAATGCCGGCAAATCGCGGACACATTGTCGATCGCAAAGGCAAGCTGCTAGCGGCAAACAATTTAGCTCGATCGGTCTATTTGTGGCCGAAAGAACAAACGCCGGAAGAGTGGAAAGTGACAGCAGAAAAGTTAAGTCCGCTGGTTAAAATCCCGGCCAAAGAAATTTTACAAAAAATAAAAGAGGTCGATCCTCTATCCTACAGACCGGTGCGGATCAAGCAAGCGATGCCGCCAGAGGTTTTTGTGCCGCTAGCAGAACAGGTGGGACAAATACGCGGAGTGGAAGTGCGGCCAGAAGCGAACCGCTACTATCCCGAAGGCAGTTTGGCGGCTCACGTTCTCGGATATATTGGCGAAGCTACCGCAGTAGATTTGAAAGCTCACCCGGAATATCCGATGGGGATGATTGTGGGTCAGATGGGCATAGAAGAGAGTTCTAACAAGGAAATTGCGGGAGTTTGGGGCGATCGGCTGATCGAGGTCAATGCCCAAAATCAAGAATTGCGGCTGATGGGAGAAACACCCCCAAAACCGGGCGAGGCGGTGCAGCTAACCATCGACTTGTCCATGCAAAAAGCAGCGGAAACAGCCCTGGGGAACCGCCGGGGATCGGTCGTCGCCGTGGATGTCAAAACCGGCGCGGTATTAGTGCTCGCCAGCCACCCGACTTTTGACCCCAATCTGTTTACGCGAAAAATCACTAAGGATGACTGGGCAACTCTTCAACACGAGGAAGATCCATTTTTGAATCGGGCGATGCAGGGCTACCCCCCAGGCAGCACTTTTAAAATTGTGACTTCTGTCGCCGGTCTCGAGTCAGGCAAGTTTTCGCCAGACTCAATTTTGGGTACTTCGTCTTACATTACTGTGGGCGGAATTGATTTTAACGAACACAGCGGGGGTTACGGCGACATCGGCTTTCGGGACGCTTTGGCTTTCAGCAGCAATACGTTTTTTTACCAAGTGGGGATGAGTACCGGGCCCGAGGAAATTTCTAAGTGGGGACACCGCTTGGGAATTGGCAAGGATACGGATTTGAATCTTTTGGGGCTAAGCGGCGGCAGTCACGGTCAAATGCCGACGCCAGCCGAGAAGGAGCAAATCTATAAAGAACCTTGGTATGCGGGTGATACGGTAACAATGTCGATCGGTCAGGGGTTGGTGTTGGTGACTCCTTTGGAGGCGGCGGTAATGGTGAGTTCGATCGCTAACGGCGGCTATCGAGTCAAGCCCCATCTTTTGACTTCTATGACTGGCACTCCTGAGACTCAACGGGTAAGTACGGGGATGAAACCTTCGACAGTTCAGGTTGTTAAGGAAGGATTGATCGCGGTGGTTGCCGAGGGTACGGGACAGGCACTCAATGACGGTTCGATTCCGCTGACGGGGGGCAAAACAGGGACTTCGGAGGTCATCGGACAGGAAGATCACTCGCTGTATGTGGCATTCGGGCCTGCTGACAAGCCAGAAATTGCGATCGCCGTGATTGTGGAAAATGGCGGTTTTGGTTCTGTTGCCGCCGCCCCGATCGCGAAAGACGTGTTTCAAGCTTATTTTGGGAAACCGAAAACACCACCCAAGCCTCAGTAATCATTGGTCATTGGTCATTGGCCAAACAGGGCATTGGCCAAACAGGGCATTGGCCAAACAGGGCATTGGCCAAACAGGGCATTGGCCAAACAGGGCATTGGCCAAACAGGGCATTGGGCATTAGTTGACAAGTAGAGTAAGGTGCACTCATGACCTGAGAAACCGGGTTTATTTCAATATTGATCGTTTCTGTTACGAAAACTCGTAGAAACCCGGTTTCTTACTCACGTGCGACGACCTGAGAAACCGGGTTTCTTTTAATATTTATCGTCACTCAACCCAAAACTCGTAGAAACCCGGTTTCTTACCGTGATAGGCGCGCCAACCTGAGAAACCGGGTTTCTTTCAATATTTATCGTCACTCAACCCAAAACTCGTAGAAACCCGGTTTCTTACCGTGATAGGCGCGTCCGTTACTAATGACCAATGACCAATGACTAATGACTAATGACTAATGACTAATGACTAATGACTAATGACTACTGACTACTGACTAACAACTAATTCAGCCGCATAAAAATGGTGGCTTTGCGAATTCCTGCGACTTCTCCCGTACTGGTAACAGTGAGCGATCGCAAATGGTCAAATAACGGTCTCGCCGAAAGTTCAATTAACCTCAACAGCGGGATTTGTTTTTCCCAAATTGATCTGATCGAAGGCCAGTCTAAATAAAAATAGCCGTCGTTAGCTGGCGGTAGCGCTTCGATGCTGATTTGAAAGTCTTGATTTGCCACCAAAGAACCTGTTTCGGCTGCTTTTAGTGCTGCGTCCATTGCTTCTACTGAGGTGGTAAAAATTTCGTATTTACCGACAGTGGCTCGGACTCCTTTTGCCTCAGTTACGATCGCACTTTGTCTCTTATTTTCCTTACCAGAATTCGAGCTAGTTGTCAACTGCGTCCAAGCGGTAATTTTCTGGTTTCTGAGAGTGAAGCTGCCGATGCTGTATTCTTTGCTGCGGGCAATTTCATCGAGTTTGTCGATCGCCTGGAGGGAATCTGCAGATGTTTCGGCGACAAAAACCCAGTCCGCACTGTTTGAGGAACTCGGAACCACTGCTAAAGCGTATTCTCCTTGTACCCAGTTGAATATATCCTGCGGCAAATTAACGCTCCAACTTTGCTGAATATCTGCGATCGCCCGATCGACTAATTTAGATACTTCTGCATTGGCCGAAACCACCGATGACAAATCAGCCCAAAAATTCCTTAAATCGGTGCTAGCGACGGCGAAAGGACTGGCTGAGGGAATATATTGTAAGGCTGGCACCGGTTCGGAGAGTGTGGGAGAAGCCGTGTTTTCTCGCGATGTCACTAAAGCAGTTTGAGCCAGCAATCCCCGTCGGTTGACTCCGACAGCAACTGCAAGGGAATTGGGGGAAATTTGGAGATTTTGCTCCGTTGCTGGCTGCGGGATATTCACAAATGCTAAAGCTATTCTACCTTGATTTAACTGTTGGAAAGCTTTTTGATAGTTAGGACTGTTGCTGAGATTTAGGTTCGCTGCTTCCAAGTTGTTAATTGCATCTCGAAGTATATTCGGACTGTGGGAAAATAAAACAAAATTTAGGGTATTTCCAGAAGCCGAACGGCCGCGGATTGCCGCCGTCGCGAAACTTGATGGTAAAGTTGAATTCGGCAGAAAAAGCGGGTTGAAAGGCAAAATTGGAGCGACTTTTTGCTTGGCTGTCGGTAATTTTTTGTAATTTAGTTGGACGCCTTTATATAGTTCCGACTGTACTGTTTTATCCGCACGAGATTGTTTTTGCCAGTAGGATTTGAGAAATTGTTGGCTGCGATCGGCATTTTGGGAAGAAACAGCCAGCAAAAACCCGGTTTGTTCGCCCTTGCTGCGATCGTCGAAATCTGGATTTGTGAGGGCGAGGGTAATTTCGTCACCGATCCAAGGTTGGATATCGCGACTGTAATCGAGGCCCGTATTACCGAGAAGGCTTTTTTTGATTTGTTCAAATTCAGCGTGCGCGAGGCTTCTTTCTTCGGGAGTGGCAAAAACTTGTCGCAATGCTTCGAGGCGATCGGGATTTACCAGCATTGAAACCAGCAAAGGTACTTCTTTCGAGACAAACACAGCCGCAGCCGGAGTAGTTGTCGGCCCGCCCGCGAGCAAATTTAGGGGAGTTTGAGTGGACAGCCAGTAAAAACCGCCTGCACCCAAGCCTAAGAGTGCCAAAACGCCAGCAATGAGGAAAGAAAAGAACGATCGCAACTTCATAACAACCAGGACTAACGAGCACAGTCTATTATTGACTACAGTAGCGCATCACCGCAGCTATTGACATCTCCAAAATTTAGGGGCGGTGTCTGTGAGAAACCGCCCCAATCTTGACAGGCGATCGCCCGTGAGTGAATTTTTTCTAAGTCAATGATTGTGCCAATCTAGCAGTCAGTTCTTCCATCGACAATTGAGGCAATTCTCCCAACAGCAATGATAAATTTTCTGGAGATAAAGCCAGCATATCGGGGATGAGATTCACCGGGAGTTGTTCTAATTGTCCCGATTGAATGAAGTATTTTTCCAGAACTGTTTGTGCCAGCAAGTTTTGCACTTGTTGGTGCTCATTCTGTCCCGCAGGCAAATTAGATAACTGCACTAGCAACACAGTAAATTCGGCAACAGGTAAAGCCGAAATCAACGGGATGAATGCGAGAGTTAGCGGGTCTGATTCTCCAAATCTGACCTGCAAGAAGCTCTCCAAAATCATCCGCTGTCCTTCTTCCTGACCTTGTTGTTTTGCTGCTTCTAAATGTTGTTGAAAAAGAGGTGCGTGAGGCGCAGCCATCGCGTAGCGAATCGCCATAACTAACTCCTGATCTTCATTATCCCCTGCGGGAATAGGTGGTGTATTCGCTTGCAAATTTGCTTGCAAGATGTACAATAATTGTAGCGCGTTAGTTCGGAGTGGATTATCCACAGGCAATGCACTTAGTTCGGCGATCGCCTGTTCCTGTACCCGTCCGCTGCCCAACATCCGCAACCACATAGTCTCTGGACTTCTGGGTAGCTGGTGAATGGCGATTAGTCCAACTCTCCAAACCTCAGTTAAAAAATAAACTCCCTTCCCCCAGCCCTCAGACGCTTCGGGAACCCGAAAACCAAAACTGTCCAGTAAAAGTTCCGAAGCAGTGGGAGTTAAAATCCACAACTTCGGCAATTGTCTTTCTTCTAAACGCTGGTCTTCTCGATTAGTCTGCCTCCCCAGTTTTGCCCTACTATTTAATAGTTTTACTACACAACTGAAGATTCCCTCAGTATTAACTGGATTGCGAAACGGCTCAATCACGGCTACTGTAGCAGCCATTTTACCCAATAAGTCTAAACTTTGGACGTATTCCGTCTCAAAAGAAGTTGGTTGAAACCAGACATCAATTTCTCTGACTTCTGCGGTGACATCTTTGCTAGTTTCTACTTCTCCGAGGGGCGACAATAACTCTTGAAGGTATTCTTTAGCAAACTGGTCGTGGGGGAACTTAGTCATAAATTCAATGTTTTGCACTCCCATACTATTTTAGCAAGAAAAAGAGTAATAAATACAAATCAAATTATATGCAGATTTGTGTCGGAAATCTGGCACTACGACGGACGAAGCATCAAGTTTTATCAATTGGAAAATGGCGAATATGCGGAGTGCAATTTTTCCCTCGTTTTCCCAATCTTGCCGACGGCAAAAGTTGACGAATTTATCGCTCGCACTCAAACAGCAGCCGTGCGATAATTCCGGGAAAGGGTGAGGAATAGGTAATTGTCAGTCAGTCTAGCAACTCTTAACGTGCGATCGCCCGAAGCACGTCAATGACAATCAGAGAGCTCGCACAAAACTGGACTGTACGAGCGATCGACCTTTTCGCCAATCCGATCGCCCTTTCATTACCCGCCGTTGCTACAATCAGGATGTTGTAGTCAAGGGCGTATTGTCACAAACAAGGACGATCGCCCGCCATTAAGAAAAGTCGATCGCCCACAATTAAGAAAAGTCGATCGCCCGCAATCAAGAAAAGTCGATCGCCCGCAATCAAGAAATAGTCGATCTCCCGTAAAATCAATCGCCCGTAAAGTCCAGCGTACAAAAGTGAGAGCGCCCGTAAAATCGATATTAATCGCCCGTAAAATCGATCTACTCAAGCACTCTATTTCCCTAACTACTCTTGTTCATGGTCTTTTTTTCATCCCTACTATCGCAATTCCTCGATCGAAGAGCCCAGCACGATCGAATTTGATCTCGATTACTACCTTTCCTGTCTTATCAATATATCCCGATTTCTTATTAATGTCTACCAGCGCCAGCCCCTCCGAAAATTCACTAATGGCATCAAACTTAGGCTCAATTAAATATTGTCCTGTCTTATCTATCAACCCTCGTTTGTCATTAACTTCTACACCAGCCGACCCACCAGAGAAATTTTCTGCCCCCGAAAATTTAGGCGAGATTACAAACTTCCCTGTTTTGTCAATATAGCCGTATAGTCCATTTTCAATACTTCTGATAGCTGCTAAGCCTTCAGAAAATTCCCTGCCAGACTTAAACTGAGGTGGGATAACTAATTTTCCCGACAAATCAATATAACCCCATTTCCCACCGATTTCTACCGCTGCTAGCCCTTCGGAAAAATTGTTAGCACGATCGAATTGGAGCTGAGTGATATACTCACCTGACGAATTGATATAGCCCCATTTAATAGCATTCCTAGCCTCACAATCGAGAGTAGACATAGAAACCATTGCTCGTCCATTATAAAATTCCCCAGCTATGGCAAACTTAAAAGGAATAACAACCTTGCCCATTTTATTAATATACCCCCACTTTCCACCAGAAACACCCCCCATATAGCAACGCTGACCTCCCATACCAATTCGCATCAGACCGTCTCTAAATTCCGCAGGATCGCTGATTCCTCCATGGTCGTCGCTATTATAAATATAGTCGAAACTAGGTGCGACTATATAGTTGCCTGTTTTGTCAATTAAGCCATATTTTTGTTTGAATTCTACAACTGCTATTCCTTCTAAAAATTTTGTAGCGTAATCAAAGCGAGGTGTGATTACGTAACTTCCCTGTTTGTTAATGTAACCATATTTGTTATCGACCCTAATCATTGCTATTCCTTGTGAAAAGCTAGTAGCGTAATCAAATTCATGTGGTATGACCAGTTTGCCAGTTTTGTCTATATAACCTGATTTGTTGTTACTTTCGAGTGTGGCGACAGCTAACCCTTCTGAAAAATTGCTACTACCACCCTCAAATTGAAGTTCAACGACCACTTTACCTGTTCGATCGATATATTTTACTTTATTGTCAAGTCGCACTAAGGCTAACCCTTCTGAAAAATCACTAATCAAATCAAATTGAGGTTCCAGCACATACTTGCCAGTTTTGTCAATCAAACCAAATTTCTCAACTTCTGATTCTAGATTTTCAGACATAGCGATTTGAGTCATGAGTAAGAACACAATAACTAAACTAAAGTAAAGTAGGAACCGAATTTGTTTCAAAATTAGCATCGTAATTCCACCAATTAATTTTACTTACAGCAGATTCCATTCCAGGTAAGTGAGGTACATAGCAGAGATAGAAGACACAGCAGTGCCGTTTCTCTACGATGATCGAGCGCTTGACGGGTGTACTTCATAAACCTGAAATCTGCTGTAATGTCTGCAATTATTCGATAGTCAAAGCCTAGGATTTGGGAATATTTGCAATTGTTCTATAGTCAAAGCCTAGGATCTGAGATGGGATAAGAGGTTTTGTGTTAGGGGGTTGTTTGCTGGTATTTGTGAGGTAGCCAACTTGCTGAAGAATCTGATTCCTGCTTAGATTTACTCCACTCGCTATATACCCAATACTGATAGATAAACGATCTGGTGTTATGCCTTTATCCACTAATTCTGCCATATGCTCCTGATAGTTTTTAACAAAGTCATTGTACTGATCGCCATTTTTGTAAAGCTGTAAGTTGTATTGACCATCAATTATCCCAGATCTCAACCAGTTGAGAACATCTTGATTTTGATCGTTCAACGCATAACGAATCAGATTAGCTGAAATGCTAAATTTGGTACTAGGAAGTGCTTTTTTTAGGTTGGCAAGATTCTTAGTTAATGCCCGTTGAATCCAGCTTTTATCGTTGGAATCTTTGTCAGCGGTGATTGTTGAGCGATGCAAATTGGCAACCTCTGCTTCTGCCGCCTTGGGAATTCCCAAGCGATCGTCAAAAATAATCCCCTTCACAAAACTACCATATTTGTTAATGAAGTCCGTCGCTATATTTTGCAACTCATTCCAAACATTGGGATGTAAGAGGTCCACATAGGACAGGCCACCATCACCTTTATGACTCAGCACTGCATTCTTACCAGGTACACTGCTGTAACTAGCCTTTTGAGCCGCTTTATACATCGGGCTAGAAGCTGCTGCTAGTCCCGTCCCCTCAAACCAACCAATTACGTCAATATTTCTCCGATTATTGGGATGTGCTCTGTTGTATTTATCGAGTTCATCTTTAAATTCGGCAAATACATCTTGACTATATAAACCTGGAATCATACCTGCTGGACTATCCTTGTACATAAAAGTAGTCCCTTGTGTTGATAGCACGTTCATGTAGACTTTTTTGATCGATGGGTTGTTGATGATATCTCGAAATATTTGGCGTCTTTGTTCTGGTGTTGTTTTCAATGTTCCCGTATAAGAAAGCCAATAGGAACCTATATCTTTAGGAGGCCAGCTTGCAGGTGGAGGAGCAGGATTAGACGCATCTTCAGGCAAATTAATCGGTTTGTATTTGGGAGCAGGCGGCAGCTCGAAAAGCTGTTTACTCGGCTGTGGCTGTGCCTTCTTAGGAGGCTTAGTCAAATCCACAGGCCCATTCTTCTGTGGCTTATTCAACCGCGGTGCCTCCCCAACCTTTGGCAAATCATTAATCTGCCCAGTTTTCTTCGGATCGAAAGACCCATTTTTCGAGTCAGACTCACCCGTATACTTCCCATTATTCCAACTCGACTTTGACTAACTCTCACTCCAACTATTCCTGCCATCATCCCAAACAGTCCCGCTTCTCGTCCAACTCCAACTACTGCTACTACTCGAAGAAATCTTACCTTTTGTCCCAGATTCTGAGTCATAACCGCTGAGAGTTTCAGTCCAACTGTAACCTCCTTTAAATGAAGACTTGCTATAACTAGAACTCCAACTCGAATACTTGGAAACTGCACTAACTAGACCTTTACTATCCGTAGTGCTTTCACTCGACCATTTCTGGTAACTAGAATTACTATTCTCATCTTTTCTGCCATCTTTATAATTGGTAACTGTTTGTGAATTGCGGGTAGTTGATTGATCGCTACCACTAAACC
>JBBSNU010000045.1:0-14422 GCA_038260455.1 Chroococcales cyanobacterium
ATCATCAGTCAGAGTTGCCAGCAAGCGGTTAGCGCCCAACTCTTCCAAATTTCGCAGCGGAGTAGACAAAATGCCACGACTCAAACTCAGTCGCAGATTATAAACTGCTTCTTGAGAAAGATAGATTAACAAAAATTGAGAGACAAAGCCACTCAAGAGAGCCAAAATTGCCAATCCCGCAAAATACCAGACTAAACTAGCATTAGAATTGTCGCTGATGGCGCGGTTAATTAAGGCAATTAACATAGCACTGGAACCGCCGCTGATTAAGCCTGTGAATATGGCTATGGAAACATTTAACCAAGAAGCTTTTAACAGTAGCCAGATTACATTCATGCGAATTTACTTTTTTGAATTGAATAATTATTCTATCGTTCGGACTTCAGTCCTATCTCATCGGATGCGGACTAAAGTCCTCACTACCAACCAAATTACTGATGCGGACTAAAGTCCTCACTACGAACCAAATTACTGATGTAATTCAGTCTCGTCTGTTTCAAATACTACTTTATTGTAAATCTCGCTCATCGACATTTGCACTCCCATCGCAGCGAAAGAAACTGTTGCCGCTTCTCCCTCATATTCCTGAAACAACCATTGATTCGATTCATTTTTAATATACTGTGCGACTAAGAATTCGGATTGATTGACTAATATATACTCGCGGAATTCAGGGATTGAGCGATAAAACCGAAATTTATCCTCTCTATCGGGTAGTGTCTTTTCGTAAAGGATGAAGAATAATCGACCTTTCGAGGAGTCTTACCCAGTCTGACTTCCAAAATAGAGTATTTTACTCTGTCCTTTACGAAATACCACTACCCAATACGGTTCACTTAACACTATTTATTGCCCGGAGATCCCCCTAAATCCCCCTTAAAAAGGGGGACTTTGAGAGGTTTCTTGTCCCACCCCCTACTCCCCTTTTTAAGGGGTGTGCCAGGGAGATCTGTCTTAAGTGAACCGTATTGCGCTATAATTAATCGCTGTTGCGAGACAAGAGATTTGATTCAACTTTCACAGCAGAAATCGGTACAACCTGACTAATTGCCGATTGCAACATGGGAGTTTTGGTGACAGAATCGTTTGCTAAGTTAAACAAAGGATTAGACAAAATTCCAGCCAATGTTGTCGCGACTAAAGTTAGTACGACGCTGACTTGCAAAGGTCGCATTCCCTGAAGGTTCCAGCGAACTTCGGGATAGTTTTTCACCGCATCCGACATCTCTTGAGGTTCTTTTACTACCATCATTTTGACGACGCGGATGTAGTAGTAAATCGAAATTACGCTGGTAATTAATCCCAGGATAACTAAGCCGTAAAGTCCAGCTTGCCAACCGGCCCAAAACAGATAGATTTTGCCGAAGAATCCTGCTAGGGGGGGAATTCCGCCGAGAGAAAGCAGGCAAATACTTAAGGCTAAAGTTAGCAGCGGGTCTTTTTGATACAAACCAGAGTATTCGCTGATTTGGTCGGTTCCAGTCCGCAGGGAGAACAGGATGATGCAGGCGAATGCGCCTAGGTTCATAAACAGGTAAATCAACAGATAAAATATCATGCTGGAGTAACCGGCTTCGGTTCCTGCAACCAAACCAATCATTACAAAACCAGCTTGGGCGATCGACGAATAAGCCAAAAGCCGCTTCATGCTAGTCTGGGCGAGGGCAACTACATTACCCAACACCATGCTGAGTATGGCTAAGGCTGTGAATACGAAGTGCCACTGTTCGATAAGTGCGGGGAATGCACTTGTTAACAACCGGATGGCTAGGGCAAAACCGGCTGCTTTGGAACCGACGGAAAGGAAGGCGACAACGGGTGTTGGTGAACCTTCATAAACGTCTGGAGTCCACTGGTGGAAGGGAACTGCGGAGATTTTGAAGGCGATTCCGGCGATCGCAAAAACCAAAGCAATCACCAAACCGAGAGATTGACCTTCATTCACAGTAGACAGGTTAGCTGCGATCGCACTTAGCGTAGTTTGGCCGCCAGACAACCCGTACAGCAGCGACAAACCGTAGAGAAACACCGCCGAAGAAGATGCACCAATTAACAAATATTTCAAAGCAGCTTCATTGGAACGCGGGTCGCGTTTTGTGTAACCCGTCAGCAAATAAGACGAGATACTCAGAGTTTCCAACGAAATAAAAATCATCACCAATTCATTAGCGCCGGAAAGGAACATTCCCCCCAAAGTAGCGCTGAGCAAAATGCAGATAAATTCCGCTAAAGCAGTACCCGTTTGTAATACGTAGCGGACGGATATCAAAATAGTGACAGCCGTAGTCAAAGCGATAATTCCGCGAAACACCAAACTCAAGGCATCGCTGTTAAAACCACCCAGAAACGAGATGGTATTAACGTTATCCCACTGCAAACACAAAGCACCAACGGCGGCCAGCAAACCCGCAACGGCAACGTAGGGAGTCCAATTAGAGGAACTGCGGCCTACGATTAAATCGCCGACGAGAACCACCAAGAGGGTGATGATCACAATTCCCTCTGGCAAGATAGTTCCAGCATTTAGCTGGGCGGCAAGAGTAGCAAAATCCATATTTTCAGGCTGGTTGGGTAGTACAAGCCGCAAAGGCTGTAAAGGGCAGCGAATTAGTAAAAATTCTTTACCAAACTGGATTGTAACCGATTGCAGCTTCGCGATCCCACTTGGGCCGGTGTTTGTTGCCGGGGAGTTGGCGGGAGTTGGCGGGAGTTGGCGGGATTCGGCGGTTGAAACCGCGTCTGTACAAACAATATCCCGGGAGCATCTCAGTTTTGCATTATAGTGCGAGCGTCCCCGCTCGCGTATTGTACTCGCGTGCGGGGACGCTCGCACTATCATAAAAAAAATGCTTTTTGCAAAACTGAGATGCTCCCAATATCCATCTCTTGGAGACTGATTTCTATATTATTGAGGAATGGAAACTATACATCATCCTCAATAGATTTTTCTGCCAACATTCGGTGAATATCTCGTTTGACTTGCTCTAAAATAGATTTAAGAAAGATTCAATGGGACTGAAGTCCCCGCATCGCTTACATCTCAGGACTAAAGTCTCGCTCGTTTTCCGCTTTCCGTATTTCTTCTTATAAGGTGGATGATATGCCCAACTAGAAAATGCAACTGTATCTTCAGAACCTTTTGCTGGACGCAAACAGATGCCAAACGGACAAGCCCCATGATGCCGAGAAGCCGATCGCTCCCAAAGACGAGTCCGACGAATTGGCTGAGATTGCGCCTCTTCTCGATCGCAAATCCACAACAATTCCAACATCGCATTATGGAAAGTGTTGAAAAATGGTATTAGGCAGACGTTTATAGCGACTGATATGGCTGGATCAAAATTTCAGCCGGAACCCCCAGTTCTTGATTCAACTTCCGAATCATCTCCAAGGTTAGGGAACGTTTGCGAGATAGCACCTCAGACACGCAATCTCGACGGCCAAGACATACATCCAAATCATGACGAGACCATCCACGGGTATCCATATAATATTGAATTGCTGCGATTGGATCGGGTATTTCAATGAAGAAGTGTGCCTTCTCATAGGCTTCCACTAAGGTACTGAGGATATCTAATCGATCGCATTCATGGGTATTAGGATCTGCCTCGAACAGTGATTCGATTTCTTCCAGGGCTTTATGATAATCTGTTTTAGTTCTAATCGGGTGTAATTCCATACATCAACCTATGTTTAGATCGTTTCCGCATCTACTTTTTTATAGGTGCTGCGGGACAAGATACAAATGTTGGGTTTGTGTCGTCAAATATTGTCGCTTGGTGCGTCGCTCGATTGTCGCTCTTTGTTTGAGGATGGTAGATGGCGACACACCCTACGAATACTTTCCTCGGAATGAAATTATCTGCGTTGCATCTGTGTGTATCTGCCTGAAATCTGCGGTTGAGTTATCAATCGAAGATTTACGCAATTTTGTAAGGCGTTCCCAAAATCGTATCAAAAATTAGTCCCACAATATCTGATGTTAGCTGGTGAGCGATCGCCAATCGGTCAAATAGTCGATCGCCCTTCTAGTCTTTTTGCAGGGAAACCATCAAATCTATCCCAATCTAAAACTTGTTCTGAGCGAAGCCGAAGTATCTAAAACTTAAAATCTAAAATTGAGGAACCATCCGCCCGCATCCAGCAGTCTCAGCATCCAGTTACCTGCAATTCTGCTACAGTCAGTCATGACATCCCCGTGCATCTTCCAGAGACAAGGGTTCCCAGCCTCTGCGCCGACAACAGTAAAATCCCATCAGCTTGTCATCTGCAACCCGATCGGCAATAACTTAAAAATTAAGGTAGTTTGAAAATAATCCCCTAAAGTACCCATAAGCCTTGACATCCGACCTACACTCTGTAAATTAGACACTCTAACTGCGCCGCCATCCATAGATAAAAGATGCCATGTCAACTTTAGTCATCGTCGAATCTCCCACAAAAGCCCGTACCATTCGCAACTTCCTGCCCTCCACCTACCGTGTAGAGGCATCAATGGGCCACGTCCGCGACCTCCCATCCTCCGCCGAAGAAATACCAGAAGCCGTTAAAGGAGAAAAATGGGCGCAACTAGGCGTCAACGTGGAAGCAGACTTTGAACCTCTCTACGTCATCCCCAAAGATAAAAAGAAAATTGTTAAAGAACTCAAAGACGCCCTCAAAGACGCAACAGAACTGATTCTAGCCACAGACGAAGACCGAGAAGGCGAAAGCATTTCCTGGCATTTGCTGCAAATCCTCAAACCCAAAGTTCCCATCAAGCGGATGGTATTTCACGAAATCACCCGCGAAGCCATCCGCGACGCTTTGACTCACTGCCGCGATATCGACAATCGGGTTGTACAGGCCCAGGAAACTCGCCGAATTCTCGATCGACTCGTCGGATACACACTCTCTCCGCTACTGTGGAAGAAAATCGCCTGGGGTTTGTCCGCAGGGCGAGTCCAGTCAGTCGCTGTACGCCTTTTGGTGTGCCGGGAACGGGAACGCCGCGCCTTCCGCCAAGGTAGCTACTGGGATTTGAAAGCCAGTTTGACCCCCCCCAACCCCCCCCTTGGTAAGGGGGGGGCTTCGGACAATCCCCCCCTTAGTAAGGGGGGACAGGGGGGTGCATTTGATGCCAAACTCGTCACAGTCGGGAACGTGAAAGTTGCCAACGGTAGCGATTTTGATGAAAATACCGGACAAATTATCGCAGGCCGCCGCGTACTTTTGCTCAACGAAGACCAAGCCCGGGCTTTACTCTCGCGCATTCAAAACAAACCCTGGACTGTTAGCAATCTCGAAGAACGGCCAGTCACCCGCAAACCCTCGCCGCCGTTTACGACCTCGACTTTGCAGCAGGAGGCTAACCGCAAGCTGAGGCTGGGTGCGCGGGAAACTATGCGAATTGCCCAAAGTTTGTACGAACGCGGTTTTATCACCTATATGCGGACGGATTCGGTGCATTTATCCGAACAGGCGATTACCGCCGCCCGCAGTTGTGTGCAAGAACTGTACGGTAGCGAATATCTCAGCCCCCAACCGCGCAAATACACCACGAAAAGCAAAGGCGCCCAGGAAGCCCACGAAGCTATCCGCCCCGCCGGCAGCACTTTTCGGACTCCGCAGCAAACGGGATTGGATGGGATTGACTTCCGCCTTTACGATTTGATTTGGAAGCGGACTGTCGCTTCGCAAATGGCCGATTCGCGCCAAACTCACGTTACGGTACTAACTCAGGTAGAAGATGCCGGTTTCCGTTCCAGCGGTAAACGCATTGATTTTCCGGGCTTTTTGCGGGCCTACGTGGAAGGTTCCGATGATCCTGATGCGGCGTTGGAAGACCAAGAGGTAATTTTGCCGGCGCTGAAAGTGGGGGATAAACCTAATTGCAAGGATTTGGAGGCCGTTGGGCACGAAACTCAACCTCCCGCCCGCTATACCGAGGCTTCGCTGGTGAAGATGCTGGAAAGCGAGGGGGTTGGCCGTCCGAGTACCTATGCGAGTATTATCGGTACAATTGTCGATCGGGGATATGCGAAATTAATAGCAAACGCCCTAATTCCGACCTTTACTGCTTTCGCCGTCACGACTTTATTAGAAACGCATTTCCCCGACTTAGTAGACACGGGTTTTACTTCCCGCATGGAACAAACCCTCGATGAAATTGCCACCGGCGAGGCGAAATGGCTGCCGTATTTGCAAAAGTTTTATACAGGGGAAATGGGACTCGCTACCCAAGTTAAGGAACAGGAAAGTCAGATTGACGCGAAAGTTGCTCGAACTGTGGTATTGGAGAATATCTCTGCTAAAGTTTGCATCGGCAAATACGGCGCTTACCTGGAAGCTGAAAGCGAAGAAGGCCAGGTGAAAGCATCGATTCCGCAAGATTTGACTCCGGCTGATTTAGACCCGGAAAAAGTGGAGTTTCTGTTAAAGCAAAAGACGGAAGGCCCGGAAAAATTGGGTCTTCACCCGGACACTGGGGAACCGATTTATGTGCTGATTGGCAATTACGGCCCCTACGTTCAGTTGGGGGATGTTTCGGAAACGAACAAGAAACCGAAGCGGTCTTCTTTACCGAAGGGGACTGATAAGGATAGCGTGACGGTTGATATGGCGGTGAGTTTGTTGACTCTACCTCGGTTATTGGGGACTCACCCGGAGACGGGGGCGAAGGTGCAGGCTAATTTGGGGATGTACGGGCCTTATGTTGTGCACGACCAGGGTAAGGTTGGTAAGGATTATCGATCGATCAAGCCGCCGGATGATGTTTTGACTATCGAGATCGATCGGGCTTTAGAGTTATTATCGCAGCCAAAAGCCGTCCGGGGCAGCAAATCAGCGACACCTTTGAAGGAATTGGGGGCGCATCCAGAGTCGGGAGAACTGTTGAATGTTTACGACGGCCGCTACGGCCCCTACGTGAAACACGGCGATATCAATGCTTCTTTGGCTAAGGATGAATCTGTGGAGAATTTCACCTTACAAAAAGCACTGGATTTGTTAGCAGCGAAGGAAGCGGCGGGCGGCGGAAAATCTAGCAGCAAGTCGAAGAAGTCTAGTAAGACTGCGGCGAAGTCGGAGACTGCAACTGAGAAGACTGCGGCGAAGAAAACCACTGCTAAGAAGACGACGACTGCTAAGAAAACGACTACTAAGAAGGCGGCGACTGCGACTGCGACTAAGAAGAAGACAACTTGAGTTTAGTTGAGTTTTCACTCATCGAGAAACCCGGTGTGCACGGGGGGAATGTCCCCAAGTGCGATCGGGTTTCTTTGTTGGCAAACTATTTGACAAACTTAGGTTTATAGTCAGGACTTCAGTCCTTAAAATTGGGTTTGAGTGTAGTAGGGCGATCGGATTTTTTCAAGAAAAAGATGTTTGGGCGATCGCTACTATATTATGATTGAATCTTACCCTCAAAAAACACGAGTCAACTTCGGGAATATATGGAAAATTATACAAATGAGTTCATGTCCTTTGACCTAAGAATTCCTCGATCTTCTGGAGGAAAACCCATCAATCTCACTATCAATATTGAGGCAGTATCATATGGTGCTTAAACATTGGCTGGAGAAAGTAGTTTTTGAGTATCCAGAAGCTAGCAAAGATAGCTTTACAGGACACCAATTTGCTAGCTATTTCAGAAAGACGATCCCAAAATCTATAGAGTCATTCTTACATCTCCCCGATATGTACAGCATTAAAGCTTCGGCCGGTAACGGTGCTTGGGCTAAAGTTCCTTGGATTGCAATATTTAATAAATTAGTCACTGAGACTGTAACTTCAGGATTTTACTGTGTTTACTTTTTTCCTGTGGATGGCTCTGGTGTTTATCTTTCTTTAAATCAGGGTATTGCAGATATACGCGATGAGTGTGGGCTTCCTGGATCAAGAAATATGGTGAGAAATAAAGCAATATTTTTTAGAGATACCCTTGGAGAAGAAGCGATTAAAGATTTTTCTGATTCACTAGACTTAAAGCTAACTTTCATTTCTAAAAAAGACGCTAGAAGATTGGGGCAGGCTTATGAAGCAGGTAACATTGCATCCAAATTTTACCCTAGAAATGAGATACCTGATGATGAGGTATTGACTGACGACCTCAATAAACTCCTAGAAATTTACTTTACTCTTTTTGAAAAAGTTTTTTTAATAAATGATATTCAGAACTCCGATCAAAAAGAAGACGACTGGTTTGAAGATTTGACAAAATATAGAATACATAAAGTTACTGAAAGAAACCAAAGTTTATCTAAAAAAGTAAAGCAGTTGCAAGGTTATATATGCAAAGCTTGCGATTTCAACTTTGAAGCTCGATATGGAGAAGTAGGCAAGCAATTTATAGAGGCGCATCATACTGTTCCAATATCAAGCTTGAGCAAGGCGAAAATTAAATTAGATCCAATACAAGACTTTACGGTTCTTTGCTCCAACTGTCATCGCATGATCCATCGAATTAAGCCAACGCCAACTTTGGAGGAATTCAAGAAAATATTGAAGATGTAAAATGCTAAATATGCTGATCTCGCGCCCCCAAGGCTGCACAAACCCCCATCAATAACCTCGCGCTGGTCTAAAATCTCCTGGGCCAACAGAAAGGCCATACGGGCGATCGACATTCACGACAAAACTGCGGCAATCCAGAACTAGAAAGCGTACTATAAGTATTATGTTGAGTAATTTTTCCAACAAATGACAAAACCTCCCTTAAATGAAGTATTGATTGGTGACTGTCGTGAAGTGATGAAGTCACTGCCTGAAAATTATGTTTCTGCCTGTATCACTGACCCACCTTATAACTATGAATTTATTGGTCACAAATGGGATGACTCAGAAATTCAAAGGCGTATTGAAAGAATCAATAGTAAGGAAAATAAAACCCTTGTTAAGAATATTCCCTATGGCAGCGGTTTAGCTGGTGGAGTCAGAAACGAAAGATGGTATGAAAGGAATCGTAACAACATTCTCGATTATGAGAAGTGGTGCTGCGAGTGGGGTGAGGAGCTTTTTCGGATCTGCAAACCTGGTGCGACAGTTTTAATTTTTAACAGCACGCGAACTGTTGCTCACGTACAAGTAGCACTTGAAAATGCTGGATTCTATGCGAGGGATATTATTGTTTATAAAAGACCGAGTGGCATCCCTAAAGGTGTCAACATTAAGCAACAGTTGGAGAAGAAAGGATATGAAAATTCTGAGAAATGGGATGGTTGGCACAGTTGTCTGAGAAATGAATGGGAAGCAATTTGTGTGCTTCAAAAACCACTTGTCAATAATTATCTAGAAACTTTACTAGAGTACGGTACTGGTCTTTTTTACACTAAAGATAATTTCGGTGGTTTTCAATCAAATATTTTAGAAGGTATACAACGCGATAAAAACGAAGATTTTAATGTTCATTGTACAGTGAAACCAATTGCCCTAATGAGAAAGTTAGTAGAAATATTTGTGCCGCGTTCGGAGGACTCTATTCTCATCGATCCTTTTGCAGGCTCAGGAACTACATTGCTGGCAGCGAAGGAACTTGGCATTAGTTATGTTGGAGTTGAAATAGTACCTGAATACATAGAAATAATTAACAAACGCCTTGATAATTTTAGCGGTCTACAGGGAATTCTCCCACTTTTTCCGTGAGAAATGATTTTAAATCAAACCCGCTGATGCTTTGTATGAATTCAAATGAAGCGTCACCAGTATAAACTTTCCAAGTCCCAACTAGACAGGCCGTAATAGCTGCGGCTAAATTATCTTCTCGAAGAATCAAAATAATTGGTTCATAGTTATTAGTACGAAGTAGTGGGCCGTAAGATTTGAACTTTTTAAGTGTTCCAGAATCTCCTGAACCAATACGGTATTTTGTATCTATCGCGTATCCATCAACAATCAGGTCACAGGGTTCATCGCTACCAACTCTAAATGCTGGCTTAAAACCACTGCAATATGCTTTGCATATTTCAACAACTAACAATTGCCAACACATACCCAGCTCGCGTCCCCAATACTGCCTATTTTCTCTTTTGATTATGGCAGAAATGCCAAACACATCCATTAACAGATCGTGTTCTTCATTTTCTTCTGCATAAACCTTGGCAACAAATGACTTTTGATATTTTGCTAAAATTTGATCTAGTTTTTTTTCAGTCATCATCAGTTACCAGTTCAGCTAGGCTCACAGATAGTGCATTAGCTATTTTCTTGGCATTAAGCAGGGTTATGTTCCTTTCTCCTCGTTCAACTGAGCCAATATAAGTACGGTGTAATTCAGATAGTTCTGCAAGCTGATCTTGTGAAATATTTCTGAGATTTCTGAAATGTCTAACTCTCTTACCAAATTGCTCTGTAATATCCATAAAACGGTCAAGATTGAGCAATAATTATCATAAACCGACAGACTATAAGTAGCGACAGACTATAAGTAGCATTAGAGAGATCCAGTCTTATCTGTTTGTGGCGTGGGGTGTGGCGGAATCACAAATTGATGGGTTCGCCAAAAGCTCATTTGCTGGGGCTTCTCGCGCCTCTAAGGTCGATCCAATAACCTCGCGCTGGTCTAAAATCTCCTGGGCCGCCAAAAAGGCCATACGGGCGATCGGCTTTCCTGCCCATATCGCCACACTTTACCTAAAATGTCAAGTTTTTTTGCACAAAAACTTGACAACACGCCCAGTGCCAATCACAATGAAAGTAAGGCTAGGTATTAGATTCAAGCCATGAAAACAATTCGAGTTAATACTTCCGCGCTGATTCACCAGCAAATAGAAGAACAGGGCGAAGGCTACTGGCGGCTATCTGACTTTTCTGGACTACCGCCAACTGCTGTCTGCAAAACCCTCTCCCGCATGGTAGCAGCAGGAACACTAGAAAGAGTCAGTAAAGGACTCTATTATCGGCCCCGCCAAACCCGCTTTGGCCGCAGCCGCCCCTCTCAAAGTGAGATTCAAAAGTTGCCAGTGGCTCAAACCTTTCATCCGGCTGGACTTAGCGCTGCTAATCTCTTGGGCTTCACAACTCAAAATTCGATACAAAGTGAGTTTGCTACTTCAGCTAATAGCATTCCCCGTACCATTATCGGCGATCGCACGAAAGTTCACACCCGCAGGCCCGAAACCTGGAAACATCTATCTAACACAGAAGCGGCGTTGCTAGATTTGTTGAGATCCAGGGCAAAGTTGAGCGAATTATCACCCGAACAAACTAAACAACGCCTGCTTGATTGCTTCCGTGAGGGCGATCGATTTGAACGCTTAGTAGCGGTAGCAGATGCCGAACCTCCCCGCGTGCGATCGATATTAGGCGCAATTGGTCAAGAACTCGGTAAAAGCCACCAGCACCTCAAAAAACTCCGCCAAAACTTAAACCCGATTTCCAGATTTGACTTTGGGATTTTGAATAATTTGCGTTATGCAAAAGAGTGGCAAGCAAAATGAAACTTTGCGAATCTCCCGATTTTCGAGATGCTATTCTTGCAGCCAGAGAACATTTTGCTAACCTCGCTCTTAGCGAAGCGTTTATCGAAAAAGATTACTATGTCACTGAGGCGCTGCGAATTGTAGCGACTCAGTGGTCAACTCAAGTTATCTTTAAAGGAGGAACGAGCCTTTCAAAAGGATGGAAGTTGATCGAACGCTTCTCCGAAGACATTGATTTATTTTTAAACCGAGATGCGTTTACCCCGCGCTTGGGAGAAAGTCGAGCTGACAAAGAGTTGAAAGCAATAGAAACCGCCGTCATTCAGCATCCGAGATTAACATTAAGCCAATCTCAATCGAAGCGGGGCATCTATCGGCACAGCTATTTCAACTACCCTCAACAATTTGCTGGGGTGGGAACAATGAGCGATCGGCTATTTCTAGAAATGGGAACTCGCAGTGGCACTTATCCGGTGCAAATCGTCCCGTTGTCTTCCTATCTCGCTGAATTTCTCCGCGAAATTGGCGACAGCCTGAATGCTGAAGATGAATCGCCTTTTCCTATGACGTTGCTGCATTTCCGGCGCACTTTTGTAGAAAAACTCTTTGCGATTCATGCCAAAGTTAGGCAATACCAGCGCGAAGAAGCTTCTTTAGGATCGGCGACTCGCCATTATTATGACCTCTTTTGTTTAGCACAGACACCGGAAGTTCAGCAAATGTTAGCAAGTAGAGAATACAGCGACATCAAACAAGATTGCGATCTCCTTAGCCAGCAAGCATTCAAACAAGAATATGACCCGCCTGAAAACCTGGATTTTTCCAACAGCATTGCCCTATTTCCGATAGGACAACTACGCCAAGCGATCGCTAAGGAATATCAACAACAGTGCCAAAGTCTCTGCTACGGTAATTATCCAACATGGGAGGAAATAGAAGCGGGTTTTTCTGAAATTCGCGATCGACTTTAGTTCGATTTTTCAGCGGAGATATCAAAAAAACCAAATCGTGGCTATGATCGGCCACCAAAAAGGCGATATGTGCGATCGACCATTCGTAACCCTCAAACCTCTTAAGGAGACTTGACATGACCCTAGAGCTATATCAGGAAGTTGCTTTAACCCGTGACTTACCAGAATATCAACTCAGAGCAGGAGATATTGCAACATTAGTTGATTTTGTTGCTCATCCTAGTGGTGGTGAAGAGGGCTGTCTGTTGGAAATATTTAATGCTGTTGGTGAGTCTCTTGCAGTCATAGCCGTCCCAATCTCTACTGTAGAAGTTCTCCGCCCTGATGAAATCTTAACAGTTCGTTCTTTGGCAAAAGCAGGTTAATATTCATTCAACCGTCGGGTTTAATCTCTGTTGGCGGATGCCATCCAGCACTAACCCACTGACGCCTGACAGTAACAGCAATATTATTGTTTAGTTGTAGTGCTATAACTGTGGCACGACCGCAATCTGTAAGTCCAATAATTTCTGTAGCGTCTTCACTCCAAGCAAAATATTGTGACCATTGTTGAGTACGCGGATTAAATAACTTAACGTGCTTTTGCGTGACCGGATCTAATGCGTCAGTTTGGGTTCCTTTGTAATTATTGCACAGACTACAAGCCAGCCAGAGATTTTCTTCCTCGTCATTACCGCCAATCGCTTTAGGAATAATATGGTCAATTTCCAATATTCCCAGGACATACATTTGTAAACTGCGACAATAACCACATCGGTTTTGAGCTTGTGCGCGAACTCTGGCTCGAACTTGTTCGGAGATTGCCATTTTGATTATCCTTTTAATGGTTCGAGTAAACCGCGCTGCACAGCTTCATTTAAGGCTTGAGCTTGTCGCAGTAGTCGAGTTTCATAGATGTGGATTAATGCCTGCAATTCATCGCGTTCTACAGAGGCAATTGTACCGGATTGTTGGCGGTCTAGCAATTCACTTAATCGTTGTTCTTGGATTGGTTGCAGCCGGAGTTGAGTCTGAGCGATTACTTCTGCATCAGACAATTCTGATACTGGTTTAGAAGTTGGCAATAAGAAAATTTCCAGAGTTTCTACTAGAATCTCACTGACGCTGCGGTGGCGTTGCTGCGCTAGCAATTCTGCTTGGTGATAGACTTCATCTGGCAAATTCAAGGTGATTTTGGCGGTCATAGGTGGAAGGCTATGAAACGAATATTTATATTATGGCATATTTTACTAATTGATATTTTCAGGTGTATCTAAGATTTCGTCTGCCTCGTCATTCTCGCGGATAGCTATTTCAATTTCATCTGGGAAAGTGGCCGCGTAAGCCCAGGCATTTGCTAAATCAGTAGCAGTTAGCGTGGGATAGTTATCTAAGAGTTGGGATTCGTTCATACCCAAGTGGCGAAAACTCACCAGCACCCAAACAGAAATCCGAGTCTTTCTAATACAAGCATCACCGCCGCAGACACCTGGAGTTTTGCTAATTCCTTGCCAGGTGTTAGCTAAATTTTGGGTTAATAATTGGATAATTTGAGCTTTCTCGCTTGGCGTCAAGGCTAGGAGTTGTGCTTCTAATTCTTGGATTTTCATACAACCTGTTTGATTTATGCAATATGTATGTATTTACTATTGTAGCGCGATGGTAGGTTTACTGGATATTTTCAGGTGTATCTAAGATTTCGTCAGCCTCGTCTTGCAGCCTAATTGCTTCCTCAATTTCGTCAGGGTAAGCGACCGCATAAGCCCAAACATTTACTAAATCAGCAGCACTCAGATGGGGATAGCAATCTAGGATAAAAGCATCGGTAGCGCCGTCATTACGATAGCTTGCGAGTAACCAAACGGGAATGCGAGTATTGTCAATACAAGCATCGCACAAATCGCATCTTTTCTGGAATACTTTACTATTCCACCCGGTTCAACCACATTCTTGTCCGATCGCCAACTCAAAAATCTGGCGACTCCGCAAAACAACAGCGGTGACGCAAGACGCAACCGTAACCGCGAAACCTGATCCTTCTGTTTTCGCGCCCCAAACTCCCATCAATAACCTCTC
>JBBSNU010000046.1:0-14387 GCA_038260455.1 Chroococcales cyanobacterium
ATTCACCTACCTTTGTTGGGGGTAATTCCTGCTAGCGATAAAATTTTGAGACTGCCGCCTGCAGAGAAGACTCCGGTGGATGTGGAAATGTCGCCGGTGCCGACGGATGCTTTTCAAGAGGCTTTTCGATCGCTCAATGCTAATATTCGGTTACTAAACGTTGATACTCCGATCAATTCTTGTGTAATTACGTCTTGTCAAGTAGCTGATGGCAAGTCTACTGTGGCAGTAAATCTGGCACGGGCGGCGGCTGCAATGGGCCAGCAAGTGCTGTTAGTGGATGCGGATTTACGGCGGCCGCAGGTGCACGAAATGCTCGGTTTGCCGAACTGGCAAGGCTTGCACAACGTGATTGCTGAGGATTTGGATGTGCAAGATGTGATTGTGCGATCGCCCAGGGATGAAAACCTATTTGTGTTAACATCCGGGCCAGTACCTCCAGACCCGACAAAGGTGCTTTCTTCGCGAAAAATGCAGCATTTAATGGCAGCTTTGGCAAGTCATTTTGACTTAGTTATTTACGATACTGCGCCGTTGTTGGGTTTGGCGGATGCGAATTTGTTGGCTGGTCAAACTAACGGATTGATGCTGGTAGTTGGGCTACATCAAACTGAGCGGGAGGCGCTGTTGTTGGCTTTTGAGGATTTAAAAATGGCGGGAATTCCGCTGTTGGGAATGGTGGCAAATAACGATAAGGGCAGCAGGTATTACTATCAGTCTTACGTGCAGAATTACATTGAGGAAAAGTCTGTTTGATTTGGGTGAGGGCTGAAATCAGTAACTGGTTCCCAGGCTAGAGCCTGGGAACCGAGATCCAGAGGCTCTGCCTCGCCTAGGAAAATGGAAAAGTCGGCTCTTCCTCACCGCAAAAGCGTTACTTTCTCTCCTCCCTGGTCACGAGTAGAACGAGTAGAAAATCTAAAATCTAAAATCTAAAATCTAAAATTGATCGACCTTCTGCAAAGCCATTTGACCACAAACATAAACTTTAACAACAAAATTTCTTAAGATTTGCATTGGATCTGTTGCACTATAATTAAACAATGAGATTTTTAAGCCAATACGGTTCACTTAAGACAGATCTCCCTGGCACACCCCTTAAAAAGGGGAGTAGGGGGTGGGACAAGAATGCCCTCAAAGTCCCCCTTGCTTTCGGGGGATTTAGGGGGATCTCCGGGGCATAAATATGTTAAGTGAACCGTATGGATTTTTAAGCAAATTCCGGTACTTGCAAGTTAGCAAGACCTGAAAATGTGGCTAGCAAATTCAAATTTTGTAATAGATATATACAAGAACTCCCCAGCTAGCTTAAAAACTATCAGGGAGTTTTGTGTTTTTTGAAAAGGAGATGAAACAATGGCTATTGCTACTATCAACCCGGCAACGGGAGAAACGCTCTCAACTTTCGAGGAAATAACGGATGAGGAAATTGAAGCTAAGTTGGAATTAGCACAGCAAGCTTTTAACAAATACCGCGACTTGCAGTTTGAGCAGCGAGCAATTTGGATGCAGAAAGCTGCGGATATCTTGGAGCGCGATCGCGAAATTTATGCTGAAATGATGACGCTGGAAATGGGCAAAACGTTCAAATCGGCGATCGTCGAAATAGAAAAATGCGCCCTAGTTTGTCGCTACTACGCCAAAAATGCCGCTCAATTTATGGCAGACGTACCCGCAACCACCGACGCTAGCAGTAGCTTTGTCCGCTACCAACCGCTGGGCGTTATTTTAGCCGTCATGCCGTGGAATTTCCCATTTTGGCAAGTTTTTCGGTTTGCCGCACCGGCGCTGATGGCGGGCAATGTCGGCTTGCTCAAACACGCTTCCAACGTGCCACAGTGCGCCTTGAAAATCGAGGAAATTTTCGCGGAAGCTGGCTTTCCCGAAGGAGTTTTTCAAACTTTGTTAGTGGGAGCCGATAAAGTAGCTAAGATAGTTGCGGACGATCGCATCAAAGCAGCAACTCTCACCGGTAGCGAACCTGCTGGGGAAAGTTTGGCAGCAAATGCAGGCAAAAATCTCAAAAAAGTAGTGCTGGAATTGGGAGGAAGCGACCCATTTATTGTGATGTCCAGCGCCGATTTAGAAGCAGCTTTATCAACAGCAGTCACATCGCGGATGCTGAATAACGGCCAATCTTGCATCGCCGCTAAACGCTTTATTTTAGCAGAAGAAATCGCCGACGAATTCATCCAAGGATTTATCGAAAAATTCGAGCAATTAAAAGTAGGAGATCCGATGTTGCCCGAAACCGATATTGGCCCTTTAGCTACCCCAGCAATCCTCAAAGAATTGGACAATCAAGTGCAAGCTTGCATCAAATCTGGAGCAAAACTGCTGACAGGCGGCCGGCCATTGTCAGAGAATGCCGGCAATTTCTACTTACCAACTATTCTGGCAGATATTCCCCCGGATGCTGCGGCGCGTCAACAAGAGTTTTTCGGCCCGGTAGCCTTAGTATTCCGGGTTGCAGGCATCGATGAGGCGATCGCCCTAGCTAACAGCACATCCTTTGGCTTGGGTGCCGCAGCTTGGACTACAGTAAGAACAGAGAGCGATCGGTTTATTTCCGAACTAGAAGCCGGCGCAGTATTCATTAACGCCTTAGTCAAATCCGACCTCAGACTGCCCTTTGGCGGCATCAAACGCTCCGGTTACGGACGCGAATTGAGCATCCAAGGAATTCACGAATTTGTCAACATCAAAACAGTGTGGGTAAAATAAACAAAATTTGATAAACTGTTCGTCAAAGCATAAATTAATCTGCGTCAATCCGCGTTCATCAGCGGTTAAAATTAATCTCGTGTTTTGACCACAAGTTTATCAAAAAAAACCACCAGACTTAAATAGGAAAAAAACCGAAATGAACACAGCTCAACTACTCGTCAAATGTTTAGAAAACGAAGGCGTAGAATACGTCTTCGGACTTCCCGGAGAAGAAAATTTAGAAGTTTTAGAAGCCCTAAGAACCTCTTCAATTAAATTTATTACTACTCGCCACGAACAAGGTGCAGCCTTCATGGCCGACGTTTACGGCCGCCTCACCGGGAAAGCCGGCGTTTGCTTGTCCACCTTGGGCCCCGGCGCAACTAACCTAATGACAGGAGTTGCTGATGCCAACTTAGACGGCGCTCCTTTAATAGCAATTACTGGACAAGTCGGTACAGACAGAATGCACATAGAATCGCACCAATATTTAGATTTGGTGGCTATGTTTGCTCCTGTTACTAAGTGGAACGCTCAGATTGTCCGCCCCAGCACTACCTCAGAAATCGTCCGCAAAGCTTTTAAAGTTGCTCAAAGCGAAAAGCCCGGAGCAGTTCATATTGACTTGCCAGAAAACATCGCGGCAATGCCTGTGGAAGGAGAGCCGCTCACCAAAGATAACCGCGAAAAAACTTTTGGTGCTTACCAAAGCCTGAATAAAGCAGCAATAGCAATTTCTAAGGCAAAAAGTCCTTTGCTGTTAGTAGGAAACGGCGCAGTCCGCGCTAACGCCAGCGATACTTTGACAGAATTTGCTACTCGATTAAATATTCCTGTAGCTAATACTTTTATGGGCAAAGGCGTAATTCCTTACACTCATCCTTTGGCACTTTGGACGACGGGATTGCAAAAGCGGGATTACATTAGTTGTGCTTTTGAAGAAACGGATTTAGTGATTGCTGTTGGCTACGATTTAATTGAATATTCCCCGAAAAAGTGGAATCCTGACGGGAAAATTCCGATTATTCACGTTGGAGCTTTGCCTTCAGAAGTTGACAGCAGTTATATTCCTATTGTAGAAGTTGTGGGGGATATTTCTGATTCCCTCAATGAAATTTTGCAGCGTGCGGATCGCATGGAAAAAGTAGACCCTTTTGCGAAGCAATTGCGGGCGGATATTCGCGCTGGGTACGAACAATATGCAAACGATGATGGTTTTCCGATCAAGCCGCAGAAGTTGATTTACGATTTGCGGCAAGTCATGGGCCCGGAAGATATTGTGATATCTGATGTGGGAGCTCACAAAATGTGGATCGCGCGGCACTATCATTGCGATCGCCCGAATACCTGTTTAATTTCCAACGGATTTGCGGCGATGGGAATTGCGATTCCCGGCGCGGTGGCGGCAAAACTCGTTTATCCCGATCGCAAAGTAGTAGCAGCCACCGGCGACGGCGGTTTTATGATGAACTGTCAAGAGTTAGAAACTGCGTTGCGTGTCGGTACTAATTTTGTGACTCTCATCTTTAATGACGGCGGCTACGGGTTAATTGAATGGAAGCAGCAAGATCAATTTGGCCATTCAAATTTCATCAAATTTGGCAATCCCGATTTTGTAAAATTTGCCGAAAGTATGGGTTTAAAAGGCTATCGCGTGGAAGCGGCTAGCGATTTTATTCCTATTTTGAAGGAAGCGCTCGCTCAAGATGTTCCCTGCGTGATTGACTGTCCGGTTGACTACCGGGAAAATGCCCGTTTCAGTCAATTATCTGGGGATATGAGTTGCAGCAATATGTAACATAAATTAGATCGGGCGGGTTCGCGATTATTCATGCTTTAAATAGGTGAGTATTCGTCAACCCCTCTCAAAAAGGTGAGGTACAGGTTCAATAGGGTTTACTTAAGTTATAAGTTGTAGGGTGCGTCGCTGGTTTAATCTGGCGATCCAGGGCGAGAGTTGTTCTTGGCGACGCACCCTACGTTGACTATTAGCCAGAATTCAAGTGCAGCCAGAACAATTGACTACTTTTCGTCATTTTGTCGATTTTTGTAATAGAGTTAAATCTAAATTGCAGAATTAATCGATCGCACTTAAAAGCCAATAAAAACCTAAAATTACCTTAAATCATGCAAATCACGATCGACCTTCCCGACAATCTGCCCCTGACTGAAGCCGATGTGAGGATAGAATTGGCGATCGTACTTTATCAGCAACACAGCCTCAGTCTCGATAAAGCCGCTCAACTCGCTGTAATGTCTGTGGACGACTTCTACCAACTATTAATCGATCGCCATATCGTCACTCCGCCCGCAGATCCCGATGACGAACCGGCCGAACTCATACTAGCCAGCCTCCGCAACTCCATGCAGCAAGTTAAAGAAGGCAAAGTTCATCCTATTTCTGAACTCTGGGATGGCATTGATGACTGACGAGACACCCGAAATCCAGCTTCTTCTTTTTTCCGATGACTTCAAAACACGTCTTCGCACCCTAAATAAACGCTACCGCAGTATCCGCAGTGACCTACAACCCCTACTTGATGAACTTCTATCTGGCAACTTCATTGGCGACCAAATCCCTGGAACTGGTTACAATGTATTCAAAGTTCGTCTCAAAAACAGCGATATCCAAAAAGGAAAAAGTGGCGGATATCGGGTCATCTATCAACTTAGAGGAGATACCTGCGTTTTACTCGTTGCTATCTACTCCAAGTCAGACCAAGATGACATCCCAACTAATCAAATTCGAGACATTATCGATCGCGTTTGAAAAACTCAATCAATTTAAAACTCAAATTGCAAAGTTAGTCGATCGCCCGTTAAATAAAATTAAAACAAACAAGTACAACATCGTGCAAATTACGATCGACCTTCCCGACAATCTCCCCCTGACTGAAGTTGAATTTATGGTTACCACTGACAGATAGACTCTGGCGAAAGAGGGCAAGTTTTGGGAGCGATCGGATTTCCGTCGAGGGAAAGCGAAATCAGGTTAGTCAAGGATGCTAGCGGTTTGATATCGCCGATCTGATTGTTCCTGAGTTCGAGCGAAATCAGGTTAGTCAAGGATGCTAGCGGTTTGATGTCGCCGATCTGATTGTTCCTGAGATCGAGCCAAATCAGGTTAGTCAAGGATGCTAGCGGTTTGATGTCGCCGATCGCATTGCCACTGAGGTCGAGCTGTGTCAGCTTAGTCAAGGATGCTAGCGGTTTGATATCGCCGATCTGATTTGCGCCGAGTTCGAGCCAAGTCAGGTTAGTCAAAGATGCTAGCGGTTTGATATCGCTGATTTTATTCTTGATGAGGCCGAGCCGTGTCAGGTTAGTCAAGGATGCTAGCGATTTGATATCGCCGATCTGATTGTTGTGGAGTTCGATCTGTGTCAGGTTAGTCAAGGATGCTAGCGGTTTGATATCGCTGATTTTATTGTTGTGGAGGTCGATCTGTGTCAGGTTAGTCAAGGATGCTAGCGGTTTGATGTCGCCGATCGCATTGTTGCTGAGGTGGATCTGTGTCAGGTTAGTCAAGGATGCTAGCGGTTTGATGTCGCCGATCTGATTTGCGCCGAGGTAGAGCCGTGTCAGGTTAGTCAAGGATGCTAGCGGTTTGATGTCGCTGATTTGATTGAAGTTGAGTTCGAGCGAAATCAGGTTAGTCAAGGATGCTAGCGGTTTGATGTCGCTGATTTGATCTGCGCTGAGGGAGAGATCCGTGAGACTAGAAAGTTTCCGATCGCCCACATCGCAATCAGTAGTCTCAGCTTTCTGCAGCAGCACATCAACAGTATGTTTAGTTTCAGGACTCAAATCAGCTTTTTGGCGACACCAATCCGCAAATGTTCGTCTACTGTTTCCAGGTTGCGTCTGTGCAACTTCGGCGAAAATTACATTTCCAGATAATGCTACGATCGCACTAAAAGCAACTACTATCAACCTTGATAAATTCCTGTGTTTCTGTACAACTATAGTTTTCATCATTTTGTATCTCTAATTTTCCAAATAAACAATGGCAGGTTTACAAACTGTCACGACACTGCCAGATAGCTCTAAAATAACTGTGATATTAAATTTATAGCCAATAATTTTATCGCCCAAAACTCAGGAAAATACCCTATGAACCGCCCCACACCTGACGCCCCCTCTCAAATGAGCGACATTGAACGCGCCAACCTCAGCCGCACGATCGACTACAGTTCCATTCGATCGATACCAGAAATTTGGGCGATCGTCAAACAGCGATTTCCCCAAACCGTCGCCCTCCACGACCCCCACACCCAGCCAGAAATCAAGCTTACCTACACCGACCTCTACCAACAAATCCAGCAATTCGCCCGCGGCTTGCAAGCCCTCGGCATCGAATCCAACCCCGAAGAAGCAATCCCTCCCCGCGTCGCCCTCTTCGCCGACAACAGCCCCCGCTGGCTGATAGCCGACCAAGGCATCATGACCGCCGGGGCCGCCAACGTCGTTCGAGGCGCCACCGCCGACCCCGAAGAACTCCTCTACATCATCCAAGACAGCGGCAGTACCGCCTTAGTAGTCGAAAACCAGGCATTACTCAAAAAACTCCAACACCGCCTCCTCGACTTGCCCGTCACACTCATCGTCCTCCTCTCCGACGAAGAACCCGAAACCCACCAAACCCTCAACACAGTCAAATTTTCCGAAGTCATGGCCAGAGGGGCAAATAGCACCCTCAAACCCACCAACCACAACCCCCAAACCCTCGCCACTCTCCTCTACACCAGCGGCACCACAGGCAAACCCAAAGGCGTGATGCTGACCCACGGCAACTTGCTGCACCAAATCACCACCTTCGGCACAATTTTGCAACCGGAACCGGGCGAATCCGCCCTCAGCATCCTGCCAAGTTGGCACGCCTACGAACGCACCGTTGAATACTTCCTGCTTTCCCAAGGCTGCACCCAAATTTACACCAGCATTCGCTATTTCAAACAAGACTTTAAAACTTGCAAACCCCAGTACATGGTCAGCGTTCCGCGCATCTGGGAATCGATTTATGAGGCAGTACAAAAGCAATTTAGGGAACAGCCGCCCAACAAACAAAAATTGGTGAATTTTCTGTTATCTACCAGCCAACAATACATAGAAGCGCGCCGCATTTCCCAAGGATTAACTCTCAATTTAGAACCTGCCTCAGCTTCGGAAAAACTGACCGCCCGCATCAAAAGCATCCTGTTGTCGCCCGTACACGCCCTTGCCGAAAAACTGGTTTACCAAAAAGTCCGGGAAGCTACGGGAGGACGTTTTAAGTGGGCAATTAGCGGCGGCGGTTCTTTGGCGGCGCATTTAGACAATTTCTTTGAAATCGCGAATATCGGTTTGTTGGTGGGATACGGTTTAACCGAAACATCCCCGGTTTTGACAGTCCGCCGCCCTTGGCACAATCTTAAAGGTTCTGCCGGAGGGCCGATCGCCCACACCGAAATAAAAATAGTTGACCCCGAAACTAGACAGCAACTGCCAACTGGCCAGCGCGGTTTAGTTTTGGGCCGCGGGCCGCAAATTATGCAGGGCTACTATCTCAATCCCCAAGCTACCTCAAAGGCGATCGACTCTGACGGCTGGTTTGACACCGGCGATTTAGGCTGGCTGACACCGGGAAACGACTTAGTTTTGACCGGGCGGGCCAAAGATACGATCGTCCTCAGCAACGGCGAAAATATCGAACCGCAGCCGATCGAAGATGCCTGCATCCGCAGCCCCTATATCGACCAAATTATGGTAGTAGGCCAAGACCAGAAATCGATCGGTGCCTTAATTGTCCCCAATCCAGAAGCCGTACTCAAATGGGGCGAAACTCAGAGTCCGCCTATACAGGAAATTGACTGGAATAGCAAGACAATTCAAGACTTATTCCGCCAAGAGTTGAACCGGGAGGTGAAAAATCGCCCTGGATACCGCGCGGACGATCGCATCGGCCCGTTCCGGTTGATTCAGGAGCCATTTTCAATGGAAAATGGAATGTTGACCCAGACCCTGAAAATTAAGCGCCCGGTTGTGACTGAACACTACCGCGATATGATTGACGGGATGTTTTGAAAATATTCGCAGGACTTGGGGAATGGAAAAGCAAAAATTATCCCAACACCCGAGTCCCCATTGGTGTCAACGATCGCCTGAAAACCTTTGTATCTCTCGTTGATAGCAGAGGCCAGATCCCCCTAAATCACCCTTAAGAAGGGGGGTAGGGGTTGACTTTGAGAAGATTCTTATCCCCCCCGACCTAGGGGCGTGCCCGCCCTGGGCTAGGCGGGATCTGGCCTAAATCGCCAGACAGAAGACTGATAATAGGTTTAAGGTTAAGTTGACACCAACGCCAGAGTCCCGAATCCGAGTCCTCAGTCAATAGGAAATGTTTGCGAACTAACGACTAATGACGGATGACATAGGACTAATGACTAATCACTAATTTCCCCTTGATAATTGACAAGCAACAACTTTATGGAACCACAATTACTCTTGAAGCGCTCGATTAGCGTTAAAGTCATCGTTACTCCCCGCTGGAAAGAAGAAGCTCAACAGCAACTCCAAGCCCAAATCAACCAAATAGATTCTCAGCTACAACAGCTAGAAATGCAAGGGAATCGAATGATTTCTGAACTCCAAAAGCAAAACCTGCAACCCCCCGGGCCGCAAGTAATGCAGCAAATAGAAAACATTCAAGGGCAAGTGAATCAAGAAAAAAGTAAACTGCTCGAACAGAAAAACCAAAACCTGCAACAACTCCAACAAGTGCAGGTACTAGACCTCGAACAAGAAGTGAGTCAAGGTCAAATTGATGGCACGTTCACCGTCGGACTGGGAGAAAACTTGATTCAAAAAATGCAAGTAGAAATTCTGCTCCGCGACGGCATAGTTGAAGAAATTCGAGGTGATATTTAGAAATTAGTGATTGGTAATTGGCGAGCGGTAATTGACAATCGATTTTGATTCAACAGTCACACATCAAGAATGCGAGATACTGGCATAATAATAAATATTGCCGCTGGCCGATCGCCAACTAACTCTCGCCAAATACCGATCGCCAATTACCAAATCAAAAGGACTTTTTACAGATGATTCGCGAAGTTTTCATGCCAGCCCTGAGTTCTACCATGACAGAGGGCAAAATTGTTTCCTGGGTCAAATCCGCCGGAGACAAAGTAGAAAAGGGCGAAACCGTAGTCGTGGTTGAATCCGACAAAGCCGACATGGATGTCGAGTCTTTCTACGAAGGCTATCTAGCAATAATTATTGTACAAGCCGGCGAAGTTGCTCCAGTAGGAGCCGCGATCGCCCTAGTCGCAGAAACAGAAGCCGAAATCGCAGAAGCTCAGAAACAAGGAGCAGGCGCGCCAGCAGCAGCAGCCCCAGCCCCAGCAGCCGCAGCCCCAGTCGCAGCTAGCGCATCAGCAGGTTTGCAGCAAAACGTCAGCCGCCAAAACGGCCGCAGCGTTGTTTCTCCCCGCGCTCGCAAATTAGCCAAAGAATTTAAAGTAGATTTGAATTCGATCAAAGGCAGCGGCCCCAACGGTCGCATTGTTGCAGAAGACGTGGAAGCCGCAGCCGGTAAAACCCAACCAGCCCCGGTTCAGCAACCAGTCACAGTCCCCGCAACGCCCGCAGCCGCAGCACCCGCACCCGCAGCAGCCAAACCTGCACCCGCACCAGTCCCAGCAGTGGCGCTTTCCGGTAACAGAGTACCGATGAACGCGCTGCAAAATGCGGTAGTCCGCAATATGGAAGCAAGTTTGAGCGTGCCCTGTTTCCGCGTCGGCTATACGATTACTACTGACAATCTGGACAAACTCTACAAACAAATTAAGTCGAAAGGCGTCACGATGACGGCTATGCTCGCAAAAGCAGTAGCAGTAACTTTACAAAAACATCCTCTGCTGAATGCTTCTTATGTAGAGTCGGGAATTCAACACCGGGCTGATATTAATGTGGCGGTAGCGGTGGCGATGGATGGCGGCGGTTTGATTACGCCGGTGTTGCAAAATGCCGATCGCCTGGACATATATTCTCTCTCCCGTAGTTGGAAGGATTTAGTCGATCGCGCCCGCGCCAAACAGTTAAAACCTGACGAATACAGCACGGGAACTTTTACTCTTTCCAATTTGGGAATGTTTGGAGTAGATAAGTTTGACGCGATTTTACCGCCGAATCAAGGCTCAATTTTGGCGATCGGCTCTTCCCGGCCGCAAGTCGTAGCCAACGAGGAAGGCTTGATGGGAGTCAAGCGGCAAATGCAAGTGAATATTACCTGCGATCACCGGATTATTTACGGTGCTGACGCTGCGTCTTTCTTGCAGGATTTAGCAAAATTGATTGAGACAAATCCTCAATCTTTAACACTTTAATCCGATCTTGTAGGGTGCGTCAGTTTGGTGATTCTCAATCATCATTCCTAATCTCATTCTGACGCACCATTTATTCTTTTACAGTGCTGTCCCCGAAGAGCGTATATGTATAGCTCGCTCTTCGGGGACGATTCAACTGTCAACTGACTACTGTCAACTGTCAACTGTCAACTGTCAACTGTCAACTGACTACTGTCAACTGTCAACTGACTACTGACTCGATCGCACAGTCAAGACTTGCGGCGGAGTTGCATCCGGCGGATACAAGAAATCCACCTGAACCAAACGGCGTTCCCCCGGCTTCATATTCACATTCACCAAAGGTTCGCCCTGCTGTCCCCGGCGCTGCACAATGTGAATGTAGCGCGTCAAAGTTTTCCCCGCATCGTCATTAAACATCACCCGCACCGTACCTCGGAAAAATATCCGATTTTCCGGCGGATCATAAAACATCAATCCACCCGATTTTGTATTTGCTTTAATCGGTGTTTGCATTCTAATACTCACCGATTGAGACTCGCGAGATTTGTTGTAAAGCGGAAAAGTTAAGTTGTATTGAATCCCGTAATTACCGTGAGCAAAATAAGCAGTATCGGGATAACGAGCTAACATTTTAGCGCTTTGAACTTGACCAGTGCCAAAAGTGCCCGTATCAGTAGTGCTCAAAGCATAGGAAAATGACTCGCCGCGCTTAGGAATCGTTAAATAATCGGTTCTCGAACTGTCAGTAATTTTAGCTTTCCACTCAGAACCTTCAGCTACTCCCGCCACGCGGCCGTAAATTTTTTGCAGCGGATTTTTGTCTTTCGGAGTTGGTGCCAAATCTCTCGGCCCCGCTAAACCTTTGGTATTTAAAATATTTTCCCACTGTTCTAAAGTCGGATGTTGTTCGACTCCATTTTTAGTTTGAGGAGCAAACATTGCTAAACTAGCAACATAAACCGAATTGCTGCTCGACATTCGCATCAAAGTCGATCGCCCGTTGGAAGCAGGCGTAATATTCCCCACAGGTATCGGCAAATTCATCAGCATTCGGCTCTGCATGGCCGGAATTTCGATCGCAGCAGGCAAAATGGCTTGTCTGTACCCCCGCAGCACATCGCTCGTAATCCGGCTTCCAGGCCCCGCAAACACTGTGCCGAATCGATTTTCTAAATACGACGGCAAATCGACAAACAACGCATCCGGCCGAGTTAAATAGGTAGCTCCTTGCAATACTTTTAAAGTAACAGGTTCTGAGTTGGGATTGTAGACAATGATTCCTTGAAATAAAGTGCGAGTTTCATCGCGATTTTTAGCTTTGGCGATGTGGTGGGCGAAGATATCAAATCGACCTTTGAAGGGAAAGGTTAAGTGTGCAGAAGGTACTTGTTTGTCTTCTTGTGGAAATGTGGAGAGCAAAATGCCTTCGGTTTGCACAACTTCCGGGCTGTTGCTGTTGAAAACGGGAATGTTGTCGAGTTTTCCCGGCAAAACGCGCACTTGCTGGGGCACCGTCACGGTGTTCAGCGGGGCGGTTGTCACAGGTGGTGGCACATCCCGTTCGTTTTCCGGTAGCGGGACTTCTGGCTGGATGATGAGTTCTTGGGCGGGAGTTGTGGGGATTGCTTGAGCTAAGGGTAGAATTGGTAACAAAAACATAGCTGCGATCGCTTCTAACTGAACTTGCGGATTGTCTTGACAGAGCAATCGACACAAAACTTTACCACAACTATGTTGATATTTTTTGGGAAATTTGGCGATTTGCGGTGAATTTTTGCGGTAATTAGGGCGAGCACAAATTTTTTCTTCTCTAAGTTGACAAAATGTAGATTTTGTCAACTTAGAGCAAAAATAAGAGCCAGAGGCGGGATAGCTGCCCTAGCTCTTATGAGTTGATACTAGAAGTTAACCTGAATTCACTAGAAATGCGGCGAGCTTTTCTGCCGATGGATGGCCCGCACCCCTAAGAAAATTTAAGCAAGAGCTTTTTTTGCCTGCTTGCGGCGGGCTGCGACTAAACTGCCCAACCCCATCACCATACCTGCAATAGTGGTTGGTTCGGGTACTGGCTCAGCATCAGCCGAAACTCCGGCCATAACTTTGTCACTGGTACCAACATTAGACCCATCTACCTGTTGGAAGCGAACCCCTGCCTTAAGCGTACCATTCTGAAATCCCGTCAAGAAGGCACTTTCTGCCTGAGCAGCACTCAGACTGCTGCCCGTTAGCAAAAAGCTAACGAGAGTAGACTGATTTTTATATAAGCCTCCATTAGCGTTTCCACCATTAAAGCTATTGCGCGGAGTGCTAATGCCATAGTCGAAACCGTTGTGCAAACCGCTAATATCAACGTTTTGCCAAAACGCTGTAAAAGTGCTGCCTGCGGTCGATTTAACCGATGCACTAACGCCACTCAATACGTCAAATGCCACGCCAACGAGAGAAGAGTTGGTTGCGCCACCGGCTGTAGCCTGAGTGCCAGTGGTATTCTTGATGCCCAAATTCAGGAGCAAGTCGGCTCCACTTTGGACAACGTTGAAGTCCAATGTTGCAGTAGCGCCGGTGCCAATGCCGTTGGTAGTACCGTACTGAGGAGCCACGGATAAACTGAATGCTTGGGCTTGCGTTGCAGTTAGTAATGAAGAAGCAATGGCTAAACCAGCGGTAGCTAGACACGCGGTTAGTGGTTGGGCGAAGTTGGTTTTCATAAGAGTAATACCTCGTTTATATCGTTGGGGGGATTGACTTTATTGATTTCTTCTGGTGTCTATTTACATCATCTATCATGTAAAGGTATTTGTATATACATTTTTGCTACCTTTACCAAAACAATATTGTGCGAGGTTTATTCTTAAAGTTTTCGTAAACTCGGTTGTATCGCAAACGCTAGGATGACTGTTGCTGAGGTATTCCACGGCTAACTATCCGTTATTGCAACTTTCGGTATCATCGGCTGTCACAATGGCTAATTGCGTAATATTACTTACAAATAAGTGTGTATTTATACAATAATTGAGGAATCGGTTTGTCGATCGCCTGATGTACGCGAAAGTAAAATATATAGCCTTTCGAGCTCTCATATCAGGTACGCTTCCCGCATAGGGCATAGGGCATAGGGCATAGGGCATAGGGCATAGGGCATAGGGCTATCCTCACTTTTTTGAGAACCGCTATAGTTGCACAGTAAGTAAATATAGAACCCATTTGAGATCTATTCTGCGTAAATATCAGAAACCGGGTTTCTCTCGGTATTTCTCGTCACCCAACCCAAAAACTCGTAGAAACCCGGTTTCTCGCCATGAGCGTAAATATCAGAAACCGGGTTTCTCTCGG
>JBBSNU010000047.1:0-14257 GCA_038260455.1 Chroococcales cyanobacterium
GATGGTTTGTTCGGGCGTACTTCAGTCCGAAAGCGGGGCGCGGACTGAAGTCCGCACTACGAACCTGACGATCGCTCAATCCATCGGACACAATCTAAATCTTATTGATATTGACATCGCACCGATTTCGTGCATTACCGACAAATTGCTGTGTCCGGCGGGCGATCGACCAAATTAATTACCCGACTAAATTAATCTCCGTTACATCCCGTTACAATATAGGAGTAAAGAACTTTCAGGCGAGCTAAACAATCAATGCGCTTAATATTAATGACCGGAAAAGGCGGCGTAGGCAAAACCTCCGTAGCCGCTGCTACGGGCTTGCGATGCGCCGAATTGGGATACAAAACCCTAGTGCTGAGCACAGATCCCGCCCACTCCTTGGCCGACAGCTTCGACATGGAACTCGGACACGATGCCCGACTGGTAAAACCCAATTTGTGGGGAGCAGAATTGGACGCTCTCAGAGAATTAGAAGGCAACTGGGGAGCAGTCAAACGCTACATTACTGAGGTTTTGAGAGCGCAGGGACTTGATGGCGTGCAAGCTGAAGAATTAGCCATTTTGCCGGGAATGGACGAAATCTTTGGTTTAGTGCGGATGAAACGCCATTACGACGAGGGAATTTATGATGTTTTAATTATCGATTCCGCACCCACCGGCACAGCTTTGCGATTGTTAAGTTTGCCGGAAGTTGGCGGCTGGTACATGAGAAAATTTTACAAACCATTGCAAGGCATATCAGCCGCCCTCAGACCTTTAGTTGAACCGATTTTTCGACCAATTGCCGGTTTTTCTTTACCGAACAAAGAGGTGATGGATGCACCTTACGAATTTTACGAACAAATTGAAGCTTTGGAAAAGATTTTAACTGACAATACTGTGACTTCAGTAAGGTTAGTTACTAATCCTGAAAAAATGGTAATTAAAGAATCTTTGCGCGCTCACGCCTATTTGAGTTTGTACAATGTTGCCACAGATTTAATCGTCGCAAACCGGATTATTCCTGAAGAAGTAACCGATCCATTTTTCAAGCGTTGGAAAGAAAGCCAGGAGCAGTACCGTCAGGAAATTCACGAAAATTTTCGGCCGCTTCCCGTAAAAGAAGTGCCGCTTTATTCCGAGGAAATGTGCGGTTTGCCTGCTTTGGAACGCTTGAAAGAAACGCTTTATGCAGATGAAGACCCAAGCAAAGTTTATTACACAGAAAATACGATTAGAATTGTGCAGGACAATAATCAATATGTTCTCGAATTGTATTTGCCTGGAATTGCTAAGGATCAGATTCAGTTGACGAAAACGGGAGATGAGTTGAATGTTCGGATTGGGAATCACCGCCGCAATATGGTTTTGCCGCAAGCTTTAGCGGCACTGCAACCTTCGGGGGCGAAGATGGAGGATGATTATTTGAAGATTAAGTTTGCTTGATGTTAAGAAAGAGGAAACGACATTGCCGTTTCCGTACAAATACAGATGCAGACGGCGGTTGAAACCGCGTCTACACAAACGAATTCCGGATGGTGCGCGGAATGAAGAAAATAACCTAATTTAAACTGCCCGGTCTTCTTCAACCCGCGGAGGCGGGTTTTGTTTGTGTAGAAGCGGTTTCAACCGCCCGGTCTTCTTTCTCTTCCTCTGTGCCCTCTGCGCCCTCTGCGGTTACTTCCATATTTCCTACATTAACCTCAATCTTTTTGTGCTGGCGTTCCGACGCTGCTTTTTGCAGCATTTTCAAGCGTTCCGGGTCAGCATCCGATCGCCAAAACAACTTATGACCCTTAATTTTCACGCAATTGTCCTCCAAACACTTCACCCATTCCCGATATTTCTTAACGACAGAACTATCAAAAATCCCTAACTTTGCCTCTTGGCGGGTGAGTTTCGCGAACTTTTCGTAATGCGGATAATTAGGATTGACAAAAGCTTCTTTTTTAACTAAAATTGGCGGATTATACGCATCTGAATAGTCTTCGTAGCTGACAGAAAGGTCGCGCAAATGTATGTGCATAGCCCTGTGGAGGGCTGGATGCGGGTTAGTGTCAAAATCGGGATAAAATAAATAGGATATCTGCGGTTTTCGAGTGTGAAATTTGATGATTGTAGCGCCGTCAAGCCTGCCAATTGTGCGGTTGGCGCAGCCTTCGTAGAGTCGCAGCAAAGGGTCGAGTTCTTCTAAAAATGAGACGTGAACTGAAAGGGAACCGGGTTGTTTGTAGCCGATCGCACTATCTTCGCAACAATCCGCCACAATATCAGCTTTGCCCAAACTGTATAGCATTAAATCTGCCAAAGTGCAAGCTTTTTGATAACTGTCAAACAAACCCTTAATGTCATTGCGGATTTGAGCCGGAAGCCGGCGCATCGAAGGACGCACCGCGTCGCCATCCTGTAGGGAATAGCCCAAACGGTTGAGAGCGAGATATACTAGCAAATCCTGGCGGCGCTTGTCGGCGATTGTCTCCCAATCATCCGCATCCGTTGCTTGCAAAATCACCCTCCAAGCGCGGTTAAAACTGTGAAATTCATGCTTAATTGGCGATTCTTCCGCTAATTCGCCTTTCACCGGCAGGCGGCCCCGATCGCTCACAAAAGCCATCAAAGGAGCCAGTATTTCCGCATAATCCTCAAATCGCTTGACTTGCGATCGCACTCTGGGAGTCGATAAGCGCGATCGAAACCGAGAAGCCCGAAAACCCTCACCCGCCGTCGCATCCCGAAACACAAAATAAATCCCCAAAGCCACAGGAATCGCATCAACATTCAAAACTTGGTCAATATAAACCTTCAACTCTTGCTGTTCGTAATACTTCTGAAAAGTATTGCGAGAAGTAATCACCCCATCCCCATAAGCAATTTGACCGCGATCGCCATCATCAATCAAAACCTGAGCCGCCACAACCAATAAATTCTTAGTTAATTCCCAAGCATTCAGCAAAGCTTCTCGGCGTTCCCCCAAAGATTCAATCACATTAATTACATAACCAACATTCACAATATCCGCACAAATTCGCGGAGTCTCCGGCTGATAGTACGGGTCCCAACCCGCCGCCACATAACCCTCTCCAGCAATATATTTAACATCGCCGCCATAGCCGCAACCGTAATCAAAAAAAGTCATCCCATCCACAAACAAATCCGATTCCAAAACCAGACGCACCGGTTTAGAAACAGAGTTTCGTACCATCGCAGCTTTGTGCCGTTCAATTTTAGGAATTGAAAGCTCGCTATTCTCCTGTTTCAAACGTTCGACAACAGCATGATCTTGAATTTCTACACCGCAATATCCCAAATATTTCAGCCAACCCTCGCGAGTGCCGATAACGCTAGTATTGTCAAGCAGTCCCCATCCTTCCTCGCTGCGAGTCAGTCGAGCAAACTTTTCGTAATTGGGATAATCCGCAGTTACAAAAGTTTCCTTGCGGTGCAAAACCGGGGGATTTTCGCTGTTGCTATAATCGAAACATTTAACTTCCGCTGTTTCCAGATTAATTTGGATGCTGGTTTGCAAAGCAGGGTGAGCGTCTGTGTCGAAATCTGGGTAAAAAAGATAAGATATTTTAGGTTGCTGGAGTGAAAATTTAACTAAAGTTGCTTCATCAATATTTTCGAGATTGCGTCTGGCACAATTTTCGTAGATTCCCAAAACAGGATTGAGCGCTGCTAAAGCCGAAACGTGAATGTAAAAAGCCGTAGGTAATTTTTTGCCAACTTTGCTTTCCCGACAGCAGCGAGCTACTTTTGCCACCAAATAATCAACCGAAAAATTATTGATTTCCTCGGGCGGAGGCGGCACGGCATTTACAGAAGTTTCCCCAGCACCAGCATTGTTTTCCTGCAAGAAGAATTCCCGAGCAAAAGCCATCAAAGGTGTTAGCAGTTCTCCATTATTCTCTAATGGTTCGCTATGTAAAATAGTGTTTTTATCGGTATCGTAAGTCATGGCTAAACTAATCGATTTTTTTAATAAACAGCAGAGAACACAGAGTTTTATGGTGCGTCAGGAAGAGAATTTTTAGTCTGTTTTCAAAACATTTGCTTGTTACTAATTCTATCGTGTCCTGTCAATTCACCGATCTAACATAGGTTCGTAGTGCGGACTTTAGTCCGCAAAACTCTGCGGACTGAAGTCCGCACTACGAACCTTTTTTGTTACGATCGTAGACTGGACATGATATTCGAGCGAAAGTAACGCTTCTGGGGCGAGGAAGAGCCTCTCTTTACCTCACCGCTTCGGGAAACAGAAGAGTGTGGCAGATGTTTAAGTTATTAAATTTTCATTCCTAACCGCAGAGGAAACGGGAGCCTTTCAGTTTTGGATTTCATGGTGCTCGCACGCTCAATAAAAAATGCTTTTTACAAAAATGAGATGCTGGCGAGAAAACTGAGTTCTAGGGTGCGTCAGGAATAAAACTATTCGTCTGTTTTCCAAATATTTCGCCCTGACGCACCCTACAATAACTAACTGACGCATCTAACTTAAATATCAACCCAATATTCGAGTTTCTACAAATTCTTGAACCCTGGCTAAATGACGGGACAAACTCAATAATATGTTCTCAACTCCCTCAATAGTTAACAATTCCGAAGCGACGCGCTCAGATTGAAAGTCTCGCGCTTGCTGTTCCAATTGTGCCGCTAAATCTGACATCAAAGCAACTCCCACATTCGCAGCAGTTCCCTTCAGACGGTGTGCTTGATATTCCACAGCTTGCCAATCTCTAGCTTCTACGGCAATTTTTGCAGCCGCTACATCAGCTTGCGCGTTTCCCACAAATGCTTGCAAAAGTCGATCGGGCAATTTAACATTAACCCGTCCGAGTTGCTCCAATCGGTTCCTGTCGAACAGTCCGTCACAGTCCGCGTGTTCCCAAGCTGGAAGTACGCGCGGCGAAGCTATCGGGTAGGGAATCGCCCTTGGTGCCGGCACAGCGACAGACTTTGCTGCTTCCAAAACTTCTGGATAATTTGTTTCTAATTGAGGATTTTCTGGCAAATTAATAGTTTTAACTCCATACTTATTTTCAAACTTAACATTTTGGGATTCATACTTTTTCAGCGCCGCCGCCAAAGCATCTAAATCTACTGGTTTGCTGAGATAATCGTCCATCCCCGCCGCCAGACACTTTTCTCGTTCCCCCGGCAAAGCATGAGCGGTTAAAGCTATCACCAAAGTATGCCGATCGCCCTTTTCTCGTTCCCTCAACTTTTTCGCCGTTTCGTAACCGTCAAGAACAGGCATTTGACAGTCCATCAGCACTAGATCGTAGCTGTTTTTTGCCAGCAAATCCAGCGCTTCTTGACCGTTGGCGGCGCAGTCAGCATGATAGCCTAAAGCGGCCAACTGTTCGACTATAACTTGTTGATTTATCGGGTGGTCTTCCGCCAACAAAATTTTTAGCGATGAGGGCGAATTGGGAGTAACGTATTGAGAATTAACTGCTGGAAAATTGCGAGTATGAGCAGCCTCCAAGCTGTCAAACTCTCCCCTTTCCTTAACGGGGGCCAGCAAAGCCTCAAGCAGGCGAGAAGGCCGCACTGGCTCCATCAAATAGCCGCTAAAACCGACACTACAAAGCGCTTCAGCTTTCGGCTGTTCCCGCAAAGCAGTCATGGCGATTAACGAGTCAACTGTTGAGAGCGATCGCACTTTTAAACCAAATTCCTCCGCATCCAAATCCGGCATTTGCAAATCCACAAGCACCGCATCGCAGCATTTTTCCCCTTCCCCCGAATCCTGAGAAATCCCGCCCCGAGCATTTTGCAACCAAGTCAAAGCATCAGCAGCAGTTTCTGCTTCATCGCAGCGAGCGCCCCAACTTTGAGCGAGCGATCGTACCGCCGCCCTCCTCAAAGCGTTTCCAGATACTACTAACAGCTTCTTACCTGCAAGTTCGGGCGATTGAGGCTGAACTTGCAACTGTTTTTCCAAAGGTACAGCAAACCAAAAAGTCGAACCGCTATCTAGCAAACTGCGAACTCCAATAGAGCCGTCCATCATATCCACTAACTGCTTGCAAATCGCCAAACCCAAACCCGTGCCGCCGTAGGGCCTAGTAGGAGAATCGTCTACCTGAGAAAAAGATTGGAACAGCTTTGTCTGCCCTTCCGGTGAAATTCCAATGCCAGTATCCCGGACTGAAAATAGCAATTTGATGTCTTCTTTGCCTTCTACCAGTTGCTTGCCCCGCTTCACAGTCACGTGAACGAAAACTTGACCGCGATCGGTAAATTTTATCGCATTTACAGTCAAATTTATCAAAATTTGCTTCAATCGGCCCGAGTCGCCCACCAACTTTTTCGGCACCGAACTATCAACTAAAATATTCAAGTCAATATTTTTTTGCTCTGCAAAAGGCGCTACCATTTCTATCACGGATTCCATGCAGCTATCCAAATCAAAATCAGCTTTTTCCAGCCGCATTTCTCCAGCTTCAATCTTAGAAAAATCTAGGATATCATTAATCACGCTCAGCAAATGTTCAGCACTGCGGTAAATAGTCTGAGCGCACTCGCGCGGTTTCGGTTCCAGAGGAGCCAGCAGCAGCAATTGAGCCATCCCCAAAACCCCGTTCATCGGAGTGCGAATTTCGTGACTCATGTTCGCCAAAAATTGCGACTTCACCCGGCTTGCTTCTAGGGCAGTTTCCCGCGCTTCCACCAACTCATTAATCTTGTCAGCCACCATCACCATTCCCGCCACTCTGCCGTCGGGATTGTACCAAGGGTGAGCAGCCCAGCGCAAAAACAAAACAGAGCCGTCTGCTCGTTCCCAAGCATCTTCGCTGACAGAAACTACCTCGCCTTGGAGCACTTCTTCATACATTACTTTCCAGCGATTTGGCGTATCTGGAAACAATTCGTAATGACTGAGATTAGTCAGGGACTGCCACTCCAAATTAAATTGAGTCAGCCATTTGTGAGAGTTAGCTAAATAGCGCATTTGGGTATCGAACATCGCCATTGCTACCGGCACGCAAGCAATAATTTGTTTCAGTTGCTGCATTTCTCTTTCGAGAGCATCTTCGGCTTGTTTTCGCTCGGTAATGTCGCTAATTATGCCGGCCATCCGTAGTGCTTTTCCTTGCGGATTCCGCTGAGCTTTTCCCTGAGAAGTGCAGTAGCGGTAAGCACCGGATGAGTGCAGCAGTCGGAATTCTACATTGTAGTCAATTCCTTGTTCTAAGTGATCCCCGATCGCCCTGACGATGCCCTCCTTGTCCTCTGGGTGCAGGCGGCTGTATAGAGCATTCATCGTACTGCCAAATTGATAGCGCGACAACCCGATAATTTCCAAAAGGCGATCGTTCCAATAAACATCATTTTTACTTAAATCCCAATCCCAAATTCCATCATTCACTCCCTCTACAACTAACCTGTAGCGTTCCTCGCTTTCCTTGAGTTTTTGACTCGTCAGAAGCGCCTTATATTCGGCGCGGTAAACGCGAAGTGCATTAAACAAACTGCGCGACAAACTATCTGGAGACATCTTGCCTTTAGCGATATAATCAGAAGCTCCAGCCTTCATCAATTTCACTGCAATTTCTTCGTCGCCTTGACCTGTGAGAACAATTAAGGGAACTTTTAGCCCAGCGTTCCGTAAATCTTTGACCAAACTGAGTCCGTCTCCGTCCGGCAAGCCGTAGTCTAGGAATACACAGTCAAATTTACACTCAAATATTTGATTTAATAGCAGTGAATTTTCTGTCTCTTCAACGTCGCTTAAACGTGGGGATTGATTTTGTTTGGAGAGTTTCTCGGCCGCAGTGCTAGAATTTTTGCTGACTGAGAGTTTGGCGAGGGCATCGGCGCAATCTTCTGCTTCAGTAACTTCTGCCCAAACCCCAGCGGACTTTAGCGAACGTTTGACCGTCATCCGATCGACTTCATCGTCATCAACTATCAGAATTTTAATCAGCTTGTCCATAACAATAGAATTAGGGATTAATCCGAAAAAGCTGTGGCATACAAAAAGTAATTAAGTAGGTGGACATAAATAAATGCCATCTGTCATTGCGAGGAACGAAGCAATCCCAAAGCCTTGCGATTGCTTCGTTCCTCGCAATGACAGTAAATATATGTCCACCTACTTACAACAAATGCACCGCTAAACAATCACAAAAGCCACTTTGAAACTTTTTTGTTAAATTTTCCATAATCTAGGGAATTTCGCTCAGCATCCAGTATTTGTTGAGGGTACCCATAACTTCCACAAAATTAGAAAAAGTGACAGGTTTAAGAATATAGCCAGCTACATTCAAATTATAGGCTTCTACTTTATCTCTATCTTCATTAGAAGTTGTGAGGACGATCACTGGAATCGACCTCAGATCTTCATCTTGCCGCAATTCTCGTAAAAACTCAATGCCGTTCATTCTCGGCATATTCAAGTCCAGTAAAACCAACCTGCGCGTTTGAGGCATTACAGGCTCTATTTTTTCTTCTTGGCGCAATATAGCCAGAGCTTCTAGTCCGTTAGCAGCCATGTATAGGGGATTGACGATGTTATTTTTTTTGAACGCTCGCCGGACGTTCATCACATCTACTTCGTCATCTTCTACCAAAAGGATATGAATTTTTTTTTCTTCCATAAATCAGTTTTGTTATAGATATTTTTTAACGGCAGTTGAGCGTTGGGAGGTTCAGTCAGTCGATTGTTGCATTGAAGATTTACCGAAAAAAATGGGTTAAAAGCGTCTCCGTTTTATGGTGCAAGGAAAAATTAATTTCCCTCGCTGACAATCTAAAAAGCGCGCGCCATACCAATTTCATCAAGTAGCGTTACATCTTACCCCCCCCCAAGGCGTCTACGGTGTACACACAACTCTGTGTAGAACCAAAATCCTCGGAGATCCCCCTAAATCCCCCTTAAAAAGGGGGACTTTGATTCCGGTTCCCCCCTTTTTAAGGGGGGCTAGGGGGGATCTCATGACTTGTGTGTACACCGTAGCCCCAAGTCGTCGGGGGGCTAGGACTTGATCAGCACATCTTTAACAAAATGGTATAAGTCCGAGGTAACTGTTAACTGTTTGCTGTCAACCTTGATGCTGTAAACTATTGAACCGTTTTGGGGCTCTGGCGCGGGGGATAGCGAACAAAGCCGGTCTAATCTCTATTTTGCGTTGTCAAGAATCATTTATGGCTAGACCGATCGCAGTATCTATCCACAGAGGTACTCGCCTCTCAGGGGCGGGGGTGGGGCGGCAGAGAGTCAAACACTCGCCAATAATGCGCGATCGAGCTACTGTAAAATCTACAACTCATCTACATTATGAATCGCCATGTCAGCCGGACGCAAACTCTACGAAGGCAAAGCCAAAATCCTCTACTCCACCGAAGAGGGCGAAATTTTGCTAACCCACTTCAAAGACGACGCTACAGCCTTTAACGCCCAGAAACGCGGCAGCATCGTGGGGAAAGGCGAAATCAACTGCGCCGTATCCGCCCACCTGTTTCGGATGCTAGAAGCCAAAGGTATACCCACCCACTTCATAGACACGCCAGCGCCGAACCAAATGCGAGTCTGCCGCGTCCGAATCTTGCCCTTAGAAGTTGTAGTCAGAAACATTGCCGCCGGTAGTCTGTGCAAACAAACCGGAATTGCGATGGGTACAATTGTCAATCCGGCGCTGGTGGAATTTTATTACAAAAACGATGATTTGGGAGACCCCCTGCTGACCCGCGACCGACTGCAGTTAATGCAGCTAGCCACCCCGGAACAAGTAGACCAACTAGAAATCGCGGCCCGCGAAATTAACGAAATACTCAAAGAATTTTTCACCCAGTGCGGCATCACGCTGGTAGACTTCAAACTAGAATTCGGCATCGATCAACATCAAAACCTGATTCTCGCCGACGAAATCAGTCCCGACACCTGCCGCCTGTGGGACAACGCAGAAACTGACCCCGACGCGCGTGTTATGGACAAAGACAGATTCCGCCGCGACTTGGGATCGGTAGAAACTGCTTACCAGCAAGTTCTCCAGCGGGTTCTAGCTCAGAAAGTTTAGAGGCTTGAAATGCGCTACCCAAAATTTTGGGTTAGAGCCTCGCCCTTAAGCGGGCGACTTTTATTCTAGAAATTCTCTTGATATTTTGTCGAATTGAGGTATCCTCAAATAAGGAGGTAATACAAGTGTTTAATCTTACTTTTGAGTTTAAGTTGAAACCCACGAAGGCACAAACAACAGTTTTTGAAGACTGGTTAGAACAGTGTCGCAAGGTATATAACTATGCTTTGCGAGAACGCAAAGATTGGTACAATTCACGCAAATGTAGGATTAATGCTTGTTCCCTCCAATCGGAGTTCATTATTCCTGCTGACGCACCTAGACCAACTTATTTAAGCCAATGCAAAGCGTTAACCGCATACAAAAAAACCAGTTCTGTATTGCAGCGTATTAACGCTCAAGCTTTGCAGCAAGTGTTGCGAAGGTTAGAAAAAGCTTTTGTGAGTATGTGGGAGCAAAAACATGGATTTCCCCGATTTAAAAAAAGGGGAACTATGCGCTCTTTTATGTTTCCGCAACTGGGTGTAGAGCCCATTCAAAACAGTGCTATTAAATTACCTGTAATTGGTTGGGTAAAGTTTCGCCAATCACGCCCAATCCCTGATGGCGCAATACTACGCCAAGTTCGGATAGTCCGACGTGCCAGTGGTTGGTTTGCTATGTTGGCATTGCAATGGGACGTAGAAATACCCGAATCAATGCCTCATGGCGAAGGTATTGGAATTGATGTCGGCATCAGTCATTTTGCTGCGATTTCTAACGGTAAATTAGTCCCCAATCCACGACCTTTTAAGACGCTTGAATGCAAGCTTAAATTGCTGCAACGAAGTGTATTGAAAAAAGGTAAAGGCTCAAATAATCGTAAGAAAGCGCAAGCAAAAGTCAGTAAATTACATGAGCGAATTGCAAATTTTAGGAAAAATTATCATTGGTTGGTGGCTCACAGTCTTTGTGATTTGGCGAAGATGATATTTGTGGAGGATTTGAACCTTAAACGACTAGCACGAGGCTTTTTAGGAAAGCACTGCTTAGATGCCGGATGGGGTCAATTCTTTCAAATATTAGAGCAATGCTGTCGCAAACGCGGTGTGTTTTTCCTGAAAGTAGATAGCAAAAAAACTAGCCAGATTTGTCCTAATTGCTTAACAGAAACAGGCAAAAAGGAATTATCAGAGCGGGTTCACTTGTGCCAACATTGCGGCTATACGACAAACAGAGATGTTGCAGCAGCTCAAGTAGTTCTCATTCGAGGGCTTGCAGCCGTGGGATACACGGTAAAGATGCTTTTTGAGGGTAAAGTGATAACGCTCCCTGTGATGAAAGAATCCTCATGCCTTTAGGGCTGAGGTATGTCAAAATTGCACAGTTTGTCACCGTTCTACCTTCGATGTCAGCAATCAGCGGTCAACAGTGATCAATTAGCGGTCAGCGCGAAATTCAACCGACTTAATCACTAATGACTAATGGCTAATGACTAATGACGAATAATGTGGTGTGTGTCAATTGCCCAAAAGAGTGAACAAAAATGCGCTTATCTGCTGTATTGGTGGCAGTTTTTACTGTCTCAGCAACATTCGGATTATCAAATTCGGCAAGCGGTCAAACATCCTACTCTGAATCAGCAGAGGGGACTGTCGCGGCCGTTCCTCCGGTTGGGTCGATCGAATTACCCGATCGCCCGGTTCCAGAATTAGTTCCAGAATTAACCCAAAATCCTTCTCAAAACCCCAAAAAAGCAGCTAAAAGCAGCTTGGCCGAAGACCTCAAAATAGTGGCGGCCCCTGCCAGAGGAGAAGACGACCGCGAACCCCCAAACCGAGTCACAGACCCGCCATCCCCGGTTTCGCCCCAGCTTCAACTCAAACCCGAGCTAGCATCCAACCAATCCCCCGCCCCTAGCAGTCAAAACGCACTGCAAGAGGCACAACCAGAGAGCAAGCTCCCCCCATCGAAAGTGGAAGCAACGCCCGCCTGGGTCGCAATAGAGCCTCGGAAACAGGACGAAACGGGGACGATCGCCCAAAACCTACAAGTTTCTCCCAGAGCGACCTCGGACGCATCCGGGGCGATCGGTCAAAACGCCCAAATTCCCATACCAACCCCCACCGCGCCCACATTGCCTTCTGGCCCGGCAGCACCGCAGCCCAGACAAACCCCAGCACCCGCCGGGGCGGCCGAACCGCAGGTGCTAGTTGCCGAAGTTACCGTCACCGGGGCGACGGGAGACCTAGAAACCGAGATTTACCGAGTCATCAGCACCCAACCGGGACGCACCACCAACCGCAGCCAACTGCAACAAGACATCAACGCCATTTTTGCCACGGGCTTTTTCAGAAACGTGCGGGCAGTACCGGAAGACACCCCGTTAGGCGTGCGAGTGACTTTTATCGTGCAGCCCAATCCAGTGCTGCAGAAAGTGACAATCACCGGCCAGCAAGTGCTGCCCCAAACCGTAGTTGACGAAAGCTTCGGCGATCAGTACGGCAAAATTCTCAACCTCCGCCGCTTTGAGGAGGGAGTCAAAAAAATTAATGTGTGGTATCAAGACAACGGCTATGTTTTGGGCCAAATCACAGATGCCCCGCAAGTAGCAGACGACGGCACAGTCACCTTGCAAGTGGCAGAAGGCCAGATCGAATCTGTTGATGTCCGTTTCCTGAACAAGGAAGGAGAACCAACCGATCCCACGGGTCAGCCGATTCGAGGCAATACCAAGCGCTTTGTCGTCACCCGCGAAGTAGAACTCAAGCCCGGAGATATCTTTAACCGCACCAAGGCGGAAAGGGATTTGAGGCGGGTGTTTGGTTTGGGGATTTTTGAAGACGTGCGGCTTGCTTTGGAACCGGGAACGACTGACCCCCGCAAGGCCAGGGTAATTGTCAACGTCATTGAGAAAAATACCGGTTCTCTGGCGGCTGGTGCTGGTTTGAGTTCCGCTACGGGTTTGTTCGGTACGGTGAGTTACCAGCAGCAAAATGTGTTCGGTAGAAACCAAAAATTGGGGGCTGAAGTACAAATTGGGGAACGGCAAACGCTGTTTGACCTGAGTTTTACCGATCCTTGGATTGCGGGCGATCCTTACCGGACTTCTTATACGATTAATGCTTTTAGAAGACGATCGATCAGCGTGATTTTTGATGGGGGAGAACGGGAAGTCAGATTGCCCAACAACGATCGACCCCGCATCGTCCGCACCGGTGCCGGCATCAATTTCACCCGTCCCCTGTCGCGCAATCCTTTTGCCGATTCTGAGTGGATTGCTTCACTCGGCTTGCAGTACCAGCGAGTCTCAATTACTGATCGCAAAGGCAGGCGCGAATCCGACGACGAACTCGGCAACCAGCTAAGTTTTAGCAATTCCGGCACCGACGACTTGACAACAATTCAAGCAGGTGCTGTGCGCGATCGGCGCAACGACCCCATCCGCCCCACTAGCGGTTCCCTGCTCAGGTTTGGGATGGAACAATCGATTCCTGTAGGTTCCGGCAGCATCCTGTTAAACCGCCTGCGGGCAAGTTACAACTTTTACCTACCAGTCAAGTACACCAACTTTACCCCCGGCCCTCAAACCCTGGCATTCAGTTTTAAAGGCGGCACCGTATTCGGAGATTTGCCTCCCTACGAAGCTTTTGCCTTGGGCGGTGCCAACTCGGTGCGCGGATACGACGAAGGCGAGGTCGGAGCTGGCCGCAGTTTCCTAGAAGCCAGCGTTGAGTACCGTTTCCCGATTATTTCGTTTATCGGCGGAGCGCTATTTTTGGATGCTGGCACCGATTTGGGCACGGGCAACGATGTCCCCGGCGACCCGGCCGGTGTCCGCAGAAAACCCGGTAGCGGTTACGGTTACGGGCTCGGCGTGCGGATTCAATCTCCGTTAGGGCCGATCCGGATCGATTACGGTATTAACGACAGTGGCGGCAATCAAATTCACTTTGGGATTGGCGAGCGATTCTAATTACAGTTGACCGTTGACAGTTGGCAGTTAGCAGTTGGCAGTTGGCAGTTGGCAGTTAGCAGTTGGCAGTTGGCAGTTGGCAGTTGGCAGTTGGCAGTTGTTACGAGTAATAAGTAATAAGTAATTGGTAATGGGTGATTGGTGGGAGCATCTCAGTTTTGCAAGAAGCATTTTTTATTGTAGTGCGAGCTTAAGAGCTCGCGTGCTTGTATAACCACGCGAGCTCTTAAGCTCGCACTATAAATGCAAAACTGAGATGCTCCCTTAGTCATTGCTTGTTACCAGTCCGAGCGAC
>JBBSNU010000048.1:0-14085 GCA_038260455.1 Chroococcales cyanobacterium
ATACTTGGTTCCCAAAGATTTTTCGAGCTGTTGGCGGTTCCAGTTGGTAGAACCATCGGCGCCAAAAAAGAACTGGCGCATATTGTTGTCGATGCCAACTATCTCTAAGCCTTGTTTGGCAAAGAACTTACACGCCTCCGAACCAATTAATCCCGCCGAGCCAGTAATGATTGCAACGCTCACGTTTCACCCTCCTCACAAATCTTGTTTAAGTTTTTGGCGCTAGAATACATCCGAATATATCAGAAGTTATCCAATTTTTTCTTTGATTAGATCTTCGCACAATTCGGCAAAGAATTTACCTTTCACATCCCAATCATAAATTTCCCTGACGCGCTTTTGACCAGCTAGACCCAAGCGCGATCGCAAGTTGGGATCGCTCGCCAAACACACTATAGCTTCTGCTAGACTTTTCACAGCGCGCTCGGGATCGGTAGCAGCGACTTTAATGCCTGTTTGGGCTGTCACTTGAGTAGCCGGGCCACCCAAATCCAAACAAATTGTCGGACGGCCAACCCCCATCATTTCAGTGCATACAAAACCGCCAGAGTCATGCAAACTCGGATGGAGGAGAACGTGAGACTCGCCCATTTTTAAAAGGGTTTCACTGCGAGATAGAGCGCCCCAAAAATGTACTTTATTTCCCAGTCCCAATTCTGTTGCCAAAGCTTCTAAACGCTCTTTTTCCGGGCCGTCTCCCACAATCCAGTATTCCGAGTTTTCCAGCTTCGCCTCCGCAAATGCACGGAGTCCCAAGTGCACTCCTTTCCAGTGTAATAGACGGCCGACACTGATGAATCTAATTGGTAGCTCCGGCGGGGTTGGAGATTTTTCTAGTTGTTGAATTTCCTGCTGCGACAAACCGACTTGCGAGAAAATCTTCACGTTTTTTGCTTGGAGAAATCGCAGTCTTGCTGCTGTTTCTTCTGTAGTTGCCAGCGCCACCGCACTCCGGCGCGCCGTCAGCCCCACAAACGGATCGCGTTCTCCTACACTTTGAGCCCATGCTCGCAGGGTTTCGTAAATTTTGCCCCGGCGACTAAAATCTTCCCAAAAAGGCTTTGGTGCTGCTTCTGCACCCCCCACTGGCCCCCAAATAAAAGGATGCGGCAACAGCGCTAGGAAACTTGGAGACCAATGTTTGACATAAGTTACGTGCTGTACTATGTCAAAACCGATTTCGCGATCGAGCTTTCGAGCAATAAAATAAGCCCAGATTTGCCACAAATAATAGTGAAGTTGCAGCAATCCTTGTTTTCCCTTCCAATCTTCACTCCACCCAAACGGATCGAAATAAACAAAGTGCAGGTTTGGTACAGGATTTTTTTCTAGTTCTGCTTCGATGTACGATCGACAAAATGTCCGAGTGAATACCCAAGTTTCGTGATACTTAGCAGATTGGACGACAGTATTCCATCCCACTCCCTCTTCGGAACCCAGATTTGGTTCGCAAGCAAAGGCAGATAAAAGAATTTTCATCAACTTTTCTCCAATACTAACGAAGTCACATCGGCTATTAATTTCGCAGCATTTTCTGGTGTATGTTCAGCGATCAGTTGCTGGGATTTTTGGCCCATAATCACTAACTTTTCGGGGCAATCAATCAAGTCCCGCATCGCGTTTGCCATACCTTCCGAATGATATGGATCAAAAATATAACCATTTTCACCTTCAACGATCATTTCGCAAGCCCCAGCCCATTTTGAACACAAAACCGGCTTACCAAATGCCATCGCTTCTAGCACCACCATTCCCCAAGTATCTTCTAACGTAGGAAAAACAAACGCATCAGCTTCTAGGAAATAAGATCCCAAGTATCCGTATTCAATCCACCCTGTCCAAACAATTTGTTTTTCTAAACCCCATTCTTTTGTAAGTGCTTCTAGTTCCGAGCGCTGTTCCCCGTCTCCAACGATAATAACTGTGTAATTCGAGTATCCCTGGCTTTGCAAAATTGTGCAAGCTTCTAACAGATTTTTAATCCCTTTGCGAGAAATTACTTGACCCACGCACAGAAAAATTGGCTGGGGGAATGACAAGGATATAGACTTATTATTTTCTAACTTTTTTACCAAAGCTTTAGCATCAGGAACCATGTAAGGTTGAGCAAATATATTACTTTCGGCTGCCCCAATCACTTCAACTAAATATTCTTTACCTCGGCGACTATTAGAAACAAAGGTATCCGCAAATTTACCCATCCAGCGTCGAATCGTCGATCGCACCTTAGAATCTCGAAAGTCTACATTCGGGGAACTACTTTCATAAACTAAAACCAGTCGCCATTTCCCTATAGGCTTAAAAATTATAGCTATCAATGTCCAGATCGAAAATCCACTAGCAAAAATGACCTGGGGCTTGAATTTCAAAAGAGGAAAAATAATCCAAGGAGTAGCCTTAATATAACCACGACTGTACCCCGTTTTTATCTTTTGGGTGGTGATGAATTGTGTATCTCCCACAACTTCGACTACTTCTGTACCAGCAGCTTCCGGATCATAGCGAGGCCAGAGGCGACCTGTATAAAAAATCGTGTTCGGAATTAGTTTTTTGAGCTCATGCAAAACCGGCGGCCAATAGGCCCCAAACTCTGCAGAAGGAACGAGCCAAGCGATGCGGAGTTCATCCATGTTAATGTTTAGTTGTGGCGAGGACAAAGCAGTCGGTGCACCCCGAAAATCTTCCCCATTGTCTGTGCAAGCACAAGCAATAGTCTCAGCCGCGATACCCTACAGGCCCCCGGCGGAACGAGATCAAAATCAACCTCAAATAAGGTAACAGCCAGTAGATAGGCCAGAATATATTTGTGTGCCGCTGTACGAGCACTTTCGACTCTTTTGGCCCAAAACCCTTGGGTTGAAGTACCTTTTTAAATCGATCGAGCCAACTCATGTTAGGGTCTTCCCAGCAGTTACCCTCCGGCGGGTTAGTCGAGCAGGTGCCCGCGTATCCTGGCACCACCCAAACTGTACAATTTTGTTGCACCGATCGCAAACCGTAATCAATATCTCCCATGCTGTGGATGAAAGCTGGGTCTAGGTTTCCGACTACTTCAACTACAGATCGCGGCATCAAAACGCAGTTACCGTTCATCGTACTGCACTGTTGAGGTTCTGCGATCGGTTCCAGCAGGCGAAAATGCAAAGGATGCCACCAGCTAGTACGCAACCAACCGCCGTAAGTCAGCGCCCCAGTTTCCTCATCGCGAGTCGAACCCACCGCAATCGCTCGCGTGTGGCCTTGCTCGGCCAAGCTGCGGGACGTTGCCAGCATAGTTTTCAAAGCCGACGGTTCCAGTATAGTGTCATCGTTGAGCCATAAATAGTAATCAGAATTCTGCTTCATGGCTTCCGCAAATCCTTGCCGCATTCCCCCATTCCAAAACAAATTCCCATCTCCGCTGAACAACTTAACCTCCGGATAAGTCTCCCGCACCGCTTCGGCAGTACCGTCAGTGCTGGCATCGTCCACCAAGTACGCCACCAGCAACACATCCGCTGGCAGTACCTGATTGAAAAGCGCCGCGAGACAAGCTAAGGTTTTTTGCTTGCGGTTGTGGCAAGTTATGATTGTTGCTATGGTGCTGTGTTGTTTCATCAATCTATAATAGTTTCATTCAATAGTGTAGTCTGGAAAAAAATATGAGGCAATTACTCAAAAACCTAGCGTACAAAATGCTTAAGCCTTTGGGATTCGATCTCCCGCGAAAAGGCATGAGAACATCTATGTACGGCGTGCTCGATCAGTTGATCGAGTTGGGTTTTCAACCAAAAACGGTTATAGATGTCGGCGTTGCCTACGGAACTTTTGAATTGTACGAAAAATTTCCCGAAACCAACTTCTTGCTGGTAGAGCCTTTGATCGAATACGAGAAAAATTTAAAAGAAATTTGTCAAAAATACAACGCTCAGTATATCATGGCTGGTGCCGGCGCTCGATCGGGAAATATTACGATTAACGTTCACCCTCAACTTTACGGATCTTCTACTCTCAACGAGTCAGAAGGCAGTCTGGCAGACGGTGTACCCAGAGAAATTCCTCTGGTTGTCCTCGATGATGCGTGCCGGGAAAAAAACTTGAAAGCGCCTTATTTATTGAAGGTTGACGTGCAGGGCGCTGAGCTGAATGTTTTAGACGGCTGTCGCAAAGTGCTTGAGGATACAGAAGTAGTCATACTGGAAGTATCCCTGTTTGAATTCTTTGTCGGGGGCCCGCAATTATACGATGTTGTCAGTTACATGAAAGAGCGCGGATTCGCCACCTACGATATTTTTGGAGGTTACATCCGCCCCCTCGACGGAGCTTTAGCTCAAGTAGACATGGTATTTGTTAAAGAAAACGGACAATTTAGAAAGTCTAATTTTTTTGCTACGCCTCAACAGCGGAAACAGTTGGTTTAATTGGCTGCAATGCCGGCGGTGCTGGCGAGTTCGGAAAAAAGAGACAAGTAGCGGCGAGCTTGTATCTCTAGGGTGAATTCTTGTTCTACTTTCTGACGGGCGCGAATGCAGAGTTGTTGGTGTCGATCGGGATTTTCGAGTACCCATGCAATACCTCTAGCTAAATCTTCTGTTTCATAAGGTTTAGCTAAGTAGCCATTTGAGCAGTGTTCGATCAGATCCGGCATTCCCCCGATCTTGAATCCGACGCTGGGGATACCGCAGGCGGCCGCTTCCATCACCGTGTTCGGCAAATTATCGTAAACAGAAGGGGCGACGAAGACATCTGCTGCTGCATAAACTATTGCTAGGGAAACGTCATCAGCAAATTTACCTAAATAATGTGCCTTAAAACCAAGTTCAATCGGATTGGACGGCTCTGAAGAGCCAAAAACTAGCAACTCTATACGATCGCTCCAGCCCGATTTACTGAGGCTTTGCAAAGCCGATACTAGCAGATTAAATCCTTTCCAGCGATCGCCCGTTCCGCTCGCACAGCCAAAAAGTACAATTTGTTTATCTTGAGGTAAATTCAGAATTTCTCGCGCCCACTCGCGGTTGATTGGCTTGTACTTTTGAGTATTGATACCGTTAGGAATCACCTCAACTCGATAATCCTTCAACAAAGAACTAGAACTCGCACATTTAGCCAACCAAGCACTAGGGCTAACCAAAGTTAAGTTAAGATTTTTCCAAGATTTTGCTTTCCGCCGCCACACCCACCGCGACAAATCCCAATCTTTGCTGCTGTGCAGTTGCGGACAGCTACCGCAAGATTCAGTATACCGATCGCACTCTTCGCTATAGTGACATCCACCCGTAAAAGGCCACATATCGTGCAGCGTCCAAACTAGAGGTTTATCAAACTTCGGAACACTTTCTACCTGCATATAACCCCCGCAAACCCAGTGCAGGTTAATAATATCTGGTTGGATGTTAGCAACTTTTGCAGCCAGGGAGTCCGGCAGCCATTGGGGAGAAAAAATCGCAGAATTTCTCTCAGGATAAAGCCGCAATGGCGAATTTGATAAAACTGAAATAATCTTATCAAAACTCTTAGCCAACGGTTGCCGTACCGAGATTACACTTAGATCGCCGCTGTTCTTATTTTTCACCAGCATTTGCGAAGACACCCCAATCCCCTCCAAACCTTGGTGCAGTCTATAAGCGGCGCGGGCTGCACCGCCTTCTGCATCAGAAGTATTGAGAAGTAAAACCTTCATCTCCCCTGCCTATCTTCTAAATTTCTCTCTGATTTTACTTGGTTTTTTTCAACAATTTATGGACTTTTTTTTGTACCTTCCTTAACAATGGCGGATCGTAATCATATAAAGTATTTTCAGTAAAATTATCTGCTTGTCTATCCCGAATCACAAACGGAGGATGTTTCATCGGAAAGGCGACCGCTTCTACAGGCATATTACTGTAAGGACTGTTCACATCCTCCGTATTAGTTCCCCCTACACCATGTCCGATATTAGAAACTAAATTGACATTGGCAAGAATATTCGTACCATTTTGAATAAAGCTAGCAAATGTCCATTGGAAATCCCAAGTATCTATTTTCCCCTCATAACAAAGCTGAAAAGTCTTTGTCCAAACTTTGACAGCTTGCGGATCTCCCAGTACATCCGCTAAAAAATTCCCGTCGCGAATTTCCGGCCACAGCTTCATGTCTAAATCGTAATGCTGCCAAGCTCGCCTCCAACTAGCCCAACTCCAACAGTGATTGTAGCGAGAAAAGTAGTAGCTGTAATCAGTTCTTTGGCGCCCGAACTGCATATTTTGACCGGAGATTGACATGATTCGCCGATCGTCTCGGTAGCGATCGAGCAATTCTTCAGCAAAACGGAAAAACGTCGGATCTGGCAAACAGTCATCCTCAATAATAATTGCCTCTTCCACCGTATCAAACACCCAATCAATACCGCTAGAAACCCGCCGCCGACAGCCCAGATTTACATCAGCGTAATTTTTCAACACTTCGCAGTCCCAATCTACTCGCTCAATAATCGCCCGAGTCCGATCGCAATCTCCGTCTTCCCCCGGTTTATCTGCACGGGGCCCGTCAGCAACTACTAAAAGTTTCGGCGGCTTGACATTGCGAATTTGTGCAAACACCCTTTCGGTTTCTTCGGGGCGTTTAAAAATAATAAAAGCGACGGGGGTTTTCAATTGCCAATCGGCCATTTACCTACTCTACTATTTTGATGGTTGTCTGCAAATTATCTGCGTTAATCAGCGTCTATCTGCCCTAAATCTGCGGTTGACAGTCAACCGCAGATTTATGCAACTCACAAAAAATCAAGCCGAGCACAAATCGCGCCAAGAAGTAGATGCTAAGTCTACCAATCTCATTTCACCCGCAGTACCCGCAAAGTGCAGAAAAAAAGTATTGATCAAAGCCGTCGTCGCACACTCGCTAGCCCGCCTGTCAACCAACTGCGGCGGCACCCCTTTCGCTAAAAGTTTGCTTTTAGCGCGATTCAGCAAACTTGCTGATCTTTGCGGTTTTTGCAGCAAAAATGGGTAATACAAGGCTTTATGTACGTTCCAGACAGTGCTGAAGCGCGGATCGATCCATTGAACGTGATCGGCTTTTAACAGTTCGTAAGAAAGCCAAGGCATTTCACCAAATCCTGTTTCTTCGCATTCATGGTAAACTTTTTCTAAAATCGAGCGGTGGTGAGAAGGCGACAGTACCATAATACCATCTTGGACAATGCGATCGAATTCCGGCACAATACCGTATTTAGCATAAGTAGCCCGCTCGTTTTTTTCGTCAGTAATTCCCCACGTCTCAAACAATCGGTCTCTAGCTTCAGCAGATAACTGCTCGTTAGGGGTTGCCCATTCAGGAGCCGCACCTACTTTATCAACCGCCACCCCTTCGACAATACAAGGAGCATTGGCCCAATTTATCAAAACGTCTGCATCTACCCAGACTACTCGATCGTACTTCTGGACGGATTCCTCGCCGAGAATCAGGCACTTTTGCCAGCAGGGCGATCGCTTTTGAGCTCGTTCGGAATCATCTAAAGGATTTGAAATACAAATAATATCATATCCGTGGCGATCGGCATACTTTTGCCAGTTGGCTTTGCACAAACTGTGCCAGTTATCCCTATGCTTTTTGCCAATTACCAGCGTTACTATGGCTTTAGAATTCGTCATCCTTCCTGCTATCCTCCACCATTTTAATTAACAACATCAGCAGTCATAAAGGATTTAAACTCATTAAAAGTCAACACCATCACAGCCGCTATGAATGCCAGTGTATCAGTATTTGTCTGATAGGGCAAAAATCTATAGCGAAAAGCAGCCATTTTCGGGTTTTTCTCTTGATATATAATGTCTTGTGCAAAGTTGCCCCACCGCTCATCTATTAAATCCATTGTCATGCCAGCATGACCGGAAGGCAGCAGCATATTGGAGCCGTGCAGGCCTATTACTAAACGGCTATCAGCATAGATTTGACAAATTTCCTGCTCAATTTTTTCATTAAACATCTCAACCCTACAATCTTCAATCCATTCGGGGAACTGAGTCTTTGTACCTAAACCTGCTACTGCAAATTTTGCCGACGGTACGCGCGATCGAATTCCCTCAAATAACCGTCGCACCTGCCAATTTTGCACCGCCAGCCCAATTGACAGCAGATTCAGCTTTCTCAGAACTCGAAACAGCAAACTGTTGACAAAAAGGCGGTCTTCCCGCCAAATAAAAGTAATTTTTATTTCTTCTCCCTCAAAGTTGTGCTTGGGAACTCTAGTAAACCGCGTGATGTCGAACTGACTCGGATGAGAATAGGCTTCACTGACATAAACTTGCTCGAAGCGCTTCATTTCTTCCTCAACAAAATCGGCGAAGCTAGGATAATAATCTCGACCATTTTTTAAAGAGATAGGAACTGTCCAAACTTCAGCGACTCCATCGGGAACCATCCACCTCAAGAACTTAGGTACTATTACCACTAACCCGCAGTCGGGGTTAGACTCCAAATGTCTTTGTGCGTTTAGTAACTTTAACAGCGAGTGACCGTAAAGAAAGTCAATACAGTTTAAAATAATTACCCGCTTGCAGGGCTTGAAGATTTCTTTGACTATCTCCAGTCGATCGCTTCGAGGATGTTGAAGTGAATTTAGCAACGGTTTTCCCAACCATTCCCCAGCGTAACTGTTGTCTGAAAATACCTCTTTTTTGGCTAAATCAATTTGCAGCGAGTTGTTATAGCTATGGCCGACTCTCAATACATCGATTATTTCACTACCAGAGTCGTCCGACTTAAATTTTACACAAATGTGCATACCCTGCCACAAAATTTTTGCTGGCTGTAGAGCCGTCCCAGATGTCGGGCAATTATATTTATGCTGAATGTGTGGCTTAATTTCAATCATTTTACTAATCCTATTAATCGGGAAGCTGCCTTGTACAAGTTAAGCGATCGCCAAATTAATTTCCCAAAAGGGCGCAATTCCTTAATCAGGAAATTGACTAAAATAATTACGTAAAAATAAGTAATCAGAGTAGCCGCCGTTGCACCAAAAGCTCCATACTTAGGAATCAGCAACCAGTTTAACCCTATATTTAAAATTGAGCCGATTACAGTCAAGTAAAGACTGTAGCGCAACTGACCCTCGATCGTAAAATAGGTGTTCCGCGCTACTCCAAGGTTACTCCCAAATTGCGCCCAAACATAGATTGCCAGTACCGCTGCTGACTGAGCATATTTTTCACCGTAAAGCAGGTTGACTATCCACGGAGAAAGTAATGAAATTGGGATGGCCACCCCCAACCACAACAATATCATAGTATCGCAGTAAATTTGAAATTTATGGAGATATTCTTCATAATTTTTCTCTCTCAAATTTGCTAATTTAGGGAAAATAGATCCCGATATGATCATTGGCAAAAAATCGCAGACTTCGGAAATTTTAACGGCCGCCGCATAATATCCCAGTTCAGCATTTTTATTCATCGCACCCAGCATGAGCTGATCGGTTTTCGAGTACAAATAAACCGCCAATCCCGACAACATTATCGGCCAACTCTCTGCCAACAGTTCCTTGCCTCGGGTCCAACTGAATTGCCAATCCTTAATTTTATTTCCGGTCAACTGATAAAAATATACATAAGCCAGCCCGACGATCGCCACCTCTGCCAATCGAATGCAGGCGAAAGCAAGCAGGGGGGCTTTGATTGTAACTAATCCAATTCTGAGAGCGGCAACGAAAAAAGATACTGAATTCTTCGCCAACACTGTATATTTTGACTGCACTTGGGACTGGAACCAAAAATTGATCGCCTCAAAAGCCTGAAAGATCGTTCCGGCAGCGATGATGCCCACCAGCCAGCGAGTCAGCTCGTCGTCAGGCTGGAATAGCGAAATCACGGTGACAGTTAACAACAGAGTGATGCAGCCGCCAGTAAACTGCATCCCGAAGACAGTCCCCAGGGTTTCGTTTTTGCATTCAGGATTGCGGGCGATATCGCGGATGACGATGCTGCCCAAACCCATTGTCGCTAAGGAACTAAAGACGGACACAAAGGCCAAAGCGTAGTTGAGCAAGCCAAATTGAACTGGCCCCAGATAGCGGGCCACCCACAGGCCTACCACCAAACCGAGACCCATCTGCAAAATTTGGTCTGTGAATAGCCACGCCAGATTCACGAGTACCTGACGGAGACCCGGCCCGAGTTTTTGACTTGCCGCAGTTAGCTTATCTAACATCAGAAAGCTTTGAGTCCTTATAATAAATAAATATGTTTTTTGAACGATAGAGAATCAATTAACAAGCCGGATTGTTACGATAATATCATAACCTTTGGCAGTAATTAAACATTTATTGAAAAAGTTCTAAGTACAAGGAAGAAGACAGATGGCAAAAGGCCGAAGGCAGAATACATACGCAGGAAGCTCGATCGCGATCCGTATTTTGCATTTAATTAGGTGAATTTACTTAGCTTTTCTGGGCGAGATTTTTTCGAGGATTTGATGAACGCGGGCCCGCATCGGGTGAATGCAATATAGCATTTCGAGCGAAAGATGAGGGATTGAGCGATCGATCGCTCAATCCCTCAATCCCCCCATCCGTCAATCCGCCAATCTAAAACTTGTAGGGCGAAGTCGAAGTATCTAAAATCTAAAATATAAAATTTAAAATCGACTGATTTTTCACTTTTTTGAGAAATTCTATATGTGCGACAGGTTTGATTTAATTTCAATCACCCCATCGATCGGAGCAGTCTAGAAGCTGCTTTATATAGATTCAACGAACCCAGAATTAAACTTGCGAAAAAATTTAATTCTTTTATGTAAAAATTTACTAAAATACTTACGTAAAAATAAGTAATTAAAGTTGCCACTGCTGCTCCCAATGCTCCATATTGAGGAATCAGTAGAGCGTTCAATACTATATTAAAAATTGAGCCGGTTACAGTCAAGTAAAGATTGTATCGCAGTTGACCTTCGAGAGCAAAATAGGTATTTCTAGCTATGACGAAGTTGCTGCCAAATTGAGTCCAGATGTAGATTGACAGCAGCCCGCCGGAAGCTGCATATTGCTCGCCGTAAAGAGTCTGGACTATGACAGGAGCCAGCAGAGAAATTGGCGCAGCGACTCCCAACCACAAAAATAACATGGCATCGGAGTAAAGCTGAAACTTTTTTAGGTATTCGGGATAATTTTTTTCTCTTAATTGTGCGAGTTTCGGGAAAATAGAAGACGCGACAATCAGCGGCAAGAAATCGCAAATTTCCGAGATTTGAACTGCAACTGTGTAATATCCTAACTCAGTTTTATCGAAAGAACCGAGCATAATCAGATCGATTTTGGAATAGATGAAAATTGCCAAGCTAGCCAGCATCACTGGCCTGCTTTCCTGAAGCAGTTGTTTGCCTCGCTGCCAACTGACTCGCCACAATTTGAAATCATTGCCCCTGCTTTGATAGACAAGTGCGATCGCCAATCCCCCCAAAGCCGCCTCTGCCAAAATCACCCAAGCAAAAGCAATCAGCGGTGCTTGGACTTGAATCAATCCGATGCGGATACCTGCTATCAGTAAAGATACGGAGTTTTTAGCAACAGCAGTATACTTAGATTGAACTTGGGACTGAAACCAAAAGTTGATTGTTTCAAAGGATTGAAACATAGTTCCGGCTGCCACAATCCCGACTAACGCCAGAGTTAAACTGTCGGAGGGATTCAGTAACGCGATCGCACCCGCCGCCAGCAGTAAAGTAATGATTCCGCCTGTTAGTTGTATGACAAAAGCAGTCCCCAGAGCTTCTTCCTTGCATTCGGGATCGCGAGCAATATCTCGCACTACCAGAGTACCCAATCCCATCGTCGCCACGGAAGCAAACATGGATACCAGAGCAAGAGCGTAATTGAGCAAGCCAAATTGTGTCGGGCCCAGATAGCGAGCCACCCACACTCCCACAAACAGACCCAGACCCACCTGCAAAATTTGGTCAGTCAGCAGCCCAACCAGATTGTCAATTAACCTACCGATGCCGGCGGCGAGCTTTTGACTTAGCGCAGTTAGCTTATCTAGCATCAGAAAGTTTTGAGTCCCGATCGGACATAAATATACTTTTCGATCGCTGGAGAATTATATCATGTCCGATCGATTAACCGCAGCAACTAAGGCTCGTAGTGCGGACTTCAGTCCACTATACAGCGGAGGAATCCAGGACGCACGCGCCATCCGTTTTTCTTCTGGTAATCGAGCGCAAATGATATTAATCAAAAACCAGACTCATTTATATGGTATATCATAGTTTTCGGAATTTTTAACTTTTGCAAGTTAATCAGAATGCAATCTGGATGCAGATTGTGCTGGCAAATCCCGTCCGTAACTGCGGCGGTTGCTGGATGGAGATTTACTACTGTCGATAGAGAGTCTAACTGTTAGTAACACGTAAGCAAGCCAAGCATCTCCCATCTCACCTAAAGAGCCTTCAGTAATGTTATTTAATATTATAAACACCAAGTAAATAATCGGTATTCCCGATTCAGCTAGCGGGCTGCGGCTCAGTTGCCGCACTGCTAAAATTAGATTAGTAAACAGGGACAATAAGATTAAGATAAGTCCCGGATAACCGAAAGAGAGCAGTATTGCTATAGCACCGTTGTGAGCAGTTCTGGGTTGAAATCCATTCGTAGTATATATAAAATAAGCTGGAGTTTGCTCGCCAATTTCGTCTTGCCGAAAAAAAGCATCAAATCCATAGCCAAACCAAGGACGCTGATTTGCCCCCTCGATCAACTGCGGCCAAAATTCCGTCCGCCCAGTCAGCGTCAAATCTTTTCCCAATCCCCCGACCACAATAGATTCTAAATTGTCTATGACATAAACGCTGGTAATAATCCCCAAAACAGTAAACCCGACAATACAAGTAAAAGCCCATTGAAACTTTAACCTGCTTAAAAAACTTAAAGATGATACTACAACTATGAGCATTAAACTATTAACTAGAGAACCCCCGGAGTTAGTAGCTCTCACCAAATAAAAGGAAAACAACATGAACCCCAGAGCTATCCAGCGTTCTTTCTTAGTTTTAGCTTCTTGAGAATAGTACAAGTACCAAAGTGCTGTACTCACAACCATGAGGCTGCCGAAAGCATTTTTGTGGCCGGTAATTCCTGCAAATTCTCTTCCCACACTTGGGTATCGCAAAACGCTAACTACTGCGAGGGACGTATAGCCCCACCGCAGCAACCCAGATAATTCCGGCCACTCGTATCGCGCACCCATATAAAAACTAAACATCGTAAATCCTGTAAATGCTATCCCGGCTTTGAGGGTAATCTCGGGAACTAACGACCACATTGTTGATGTTATTGGCAGCAAACAATACAGCGAAAAGCCAGGATTTCTTAAAACTAAAAAAGTTAAGGCTTCGACAAATTGATTTTTGAAAAAACTAATAAATCTCCCGGACAAAACCAACATTACCCAGGGATAAAAAACCCAGGGAAGTTTAGCCACATTACTGTCACCGGCGGCAGCAAGATTGATAAAATGCAGGTAGTTAAATGGAGGCAGGTTGACGTGGGGCGATACGAATATGAAACAAATAGCAAACCATTTTTCCCAGAGCAAGCCGATTTTTTTTTTTGCAGCTAATTGAAAAATTAAAATCGTGCCGATCAATGCCAAGGAGGCTAATAAATACAGCAAGTAAGTATTGCCGAAAATTAGCTCCCTAATCATTCTTGCCATAAATTTATACCCTTTTTGATAAAAATATTAATCGATCGACCGGCTAATTCCACCAAGTTAGCAAGAAACGGAGGCTGTTGTCGCCCGATCGCCCGCAATGCCTGCGGCGCTGCATCTAAACTGTATGTGTCCGCTCTCCCTAGTGTCCGAAGGTGCGAGAATTCGACGAGATTGATGGAGAGATGCTAGCTGAGATAGGCAACACCCAAGAAGTTAAAAAGCATCCTGCTGTATTCTAGTACAGTTCGGCACAAATAAACAGACTATTAAACAGCCAAGACTTTACCCTTATATGTCCACTTAAAAGGTTTTGCCATTGTTTGATTAAAGTAGTTAATAAAATTGAGGATGCGATTTTTCAGCTCGTACTGACTGGTGAAACTTGCTCTTTTGAGCAATTTCCGCACCAAAATGCTGA